>JAJRUC010000458.1 GCA_024278015.1 Chloroflexota bacterium | reverse complement strand
GCAATTTCGGTTTGGGTGCGACAGGTGTCCATGCCCCAAAAGGGAGTGGCGTCGCGCAGTTGCGGCGGCTGATTGGGCTGAATGTGCAAGTACACCGGCGCCGGCGACCGGCCGGTAATGATGAGGCCGTCGTAGCCGGCCCGTTTCAACTCGTGGCCGGTGAAGCCGCCCATATTTGATTCGCCGAACAGGCCGGTGAGGGGGCTTTTGGCCGCAAATACGTGCCGGGAAGCGGAAGGGACGCTGGTGCCGGTCAGCGGGCCGGTCATCATAATCAGCGGATTATCCGGCCCCAGGGGGTCGGTGGCGGCGTCAATCATGTCGAACAGGTATCGCGCGGCCAGGCCGCCCCCGCCCAAAAAACGGGCCGCCCAATTAGCGTTAAGGGCTTCTTCTGTGATTTGTCCCGTCGAAAGATTAACGCGCAAAATTTTGCCGAGATAGCCGTTCATAGTTCCTTCTTTCTAAACATGACTTACGCAGTGGCGGTATTTTACCCCCCTCAGTCCCTGATAAAGAAACCGCTTCGCGCCCTCAAGCGGGGGGAAGTTAGCTCCTCCCCCGACATCGGGGGACGCGAAGCGGGGAGGGGGTAGAACACCATGATTTACCGCAACTGCGTCAGTCCTACTAAAAATCAATCGCTTTGCCTTCGTAGGCGTAGCGAAACAGCCGGTACGTTTCTGCGGTAGTGGGGATGCGCGCGCCCATCGTGATGAGAGAATCGGCTTCGGCGCGGTCAACCAGAGTGTCGAGCGCGGCTTCAAAATCAGTTTGAGAGGCGTTGAGCGCATTCTTGATGCTGGTTGGTTGCCCCACAGCGACGGAAAGCTCTTTGACGGCTTGGGCCAAACTTTCCGCGCCTTCGGCGGGAGTGGCGGCGGGCAAGCCCAGAAAGCGACTGATTTGGTAGAAGCGGGTGGGGGTTTCGCCGCGCCGGATAAATTCGATGGTGCAGGGCAAAAACAGGCCCACGGCTCTGCCGTGCGGCACGTGGAAGATGGCCCCCAGGCTGTGCCCCAGCGAGTGGGCCAGGGCGGCCATTGAATTGCCGAACCCCAAACCGGCCAGGGTGGCTGCATTGTGCATTTTCTCTCTGGCTTCCATATCGGCTGTTCCGTTTTTGATAACGCGGGGCAGGTATTCAAAAACCAGGTCAATGGCTTTCAGGCACAGACCATCGGTAAAATCGTTGTGGAAGGTGGCGGTGTAGCCTTCAACAGCGTGAGTCAGCACGTCCATGCCGGTATCGGCGGTGAGGCGCAGCGGCATTTTGGCGGGCAGGCTGGGGTCCACAATGGCAATATCGGGCAGCATTTCCGGCCCGCCGGCGGCAATTTTACGTTGCTCGCCGGTATCGGTCAAGACGGCGCCCCACGTGGCCTCGGAGCCGGTGCCGCTGGTGGTGGGGATGGCGATGAGGCGGGCTTTGCGGCGCAAATTCAGCGGCTCGAAGGGGTTGATTTCTTCCAGAGAAAGGTCCGGGTTTTCGTACAAGACCCACATTGCCTTGGCCGCATCTATGGCAGAGCCGCCGCCCAGGCCGATAATCCAGTCCGGGGCGTAGGCGGCCAGTTCGGTGGCCCCGGCGTACACGGTTTGCAGCGACGGTTCCGGTTCTACCCGGCTGAAGACGGCGTGGCGTAATCCGGCCTGCTGCAAGTGGTCGGCAATGATATTCACAAAGCCCAGGTCTACCATCGTGCGGTCGGTAACAATGAAAGCCCGTTTGCCCGCGAGGGTATCCAGGTGTTCCAGCGCGGCTTCGCCAAAAACCATTTGCGGACTTCTAAAATACCACATCGGCTTACTCCAGGGGGAAATTGGTGGGAATGCAGGTGCAGCACAACACCAGTTGGTTGGCGGCTTTTACGTTGCGCATCATTTTTGCCATATTGCCCTTGAGTTTTAATTTGCCGGTAATCATGGCTTTCATGGGGTCTGTTTTTTTGTCGATGACGTCTTTAAATGATTTAACTTTGCCGGCGATGGTAAATTCCGGGCTGAAGTCGGCGGGATTGGCAATGCCGGCCTGCCGGCACTCGCCGTGCCACAAATCCAGATACATGTACACATCTTCAGACAAGGCGCTGCCCGCCGCCTTGATAATGAAGTAAATATCGCCTTCCCAATTTCTGGCTGCTTCCGCGTATGCTTCGCTGTTGTTCAGTTCTACTTGCAGTTGTTTAATCCAGGCTTCGGTGCCAAAGGCAATGGTATCAGACATAAGACCTCCAGGTTTAAGGGGTTAAGTGGGTAATCAGATGAAAATTTTCGGGCAGGGTTATGGCGCAACAAATTGCAGCGCGCTGATTTTGCACGCTAAACCGGCCCTGATGTTGCCGGATGACGGCCTCAACGCCCCGCAGTTCCGGCGGCGGCCCGGCATACGAGCGCCGAAGCCGGGCATCCGCAATCGAGAGGGTGAGGTTGATGGTGACGTGTTGCGCTTCATCCTGGGTGAGCTTGACTGTAACGGCTTGAGGATGAAATTTTTCCAGGGTATCCGGGCTGCTCCAGTGCAAAAACAACCGGGTCAGGGCCAGTTTCAGCATATTTCGATTGGCGATGATGATGGGCGTACTTTGGTAATTACAGGTTACGTTAATGCCGGCCCGGCGAAACAGATACGCGGTCAAGGTCAGCGCGTCGTCAATCGTTTCGGCCAGGTTGGTGGGCGCACTGTGTTGGGGAATCTGGCTGCCAATATCGGCAAAATTACGGATGAGCGCTGCAATTTGCAGGTGTGCGGCGTGAATCTCCTGCACCAGTTCAAACAGGGGGCTGGTTGAATCCATATCCATCAGCAATAGCTGGGTATTGCTCAAGGCAACCGTAAGCGGGTTGTTCACTTCATGGGCAAGGCTCATTGATAGTTGCCCCAACACATTTACGGCATCAATTGGAGGAAACGTGGCTGTTCTAATATTTAAATCCATATGACACCCGGCAACACTGCCAATTGCAAAATATTTTATAGATAAAGCACGATAGGTCCGGATATTTCCATAATACCCGTTGCCGTCATAGATGTCAATCATTCAGAAAACAGATTGTTTTTAATTCAGGACTTACGCAGTTGCAACATTTTACCCCCCTCAGTCCCCCCTCAAGCGGGGGGAATTAGCTCCGCCCCCGACATCGGGGGACGCGAAGCGGGGAGGGGGTAAAACACCGTGATTTACCGCAACTGCGTAAGTCCTGTAATTAAAGGACCGCCCGCAACCGGGCCAGTTGGTCGGCGTGGGCCGCTTCCAGCAAGGGGGGGCAATCCGTCACCTTTTGCTGACCGGCGACCAGTTTCAAGGCGAAGGTGAAGCACGTCGGTTGGCCGCAGGCTTTGCAATTGGCGCCGGGCAGTAATCCAAACACGGTCATGGGGGCGGGCCGTTGATACTGCCTGAAACCGGGTTCAATTCCGGCCCGGTTTTGCCAGGTTGTGTTGACCATTTCGACCAGGTTTTTCATCACTTTTTCCGCTTCGGCCCGGTCTTCCAGATTGGAAACAGCAATTTTGGATGAGTGGAAGACGCGGGTATGCCCATCACTTTTCCATGTAAGGGCTTGCGCCGCCTGATGGTAGATGGCCCCTTGTAAACGGGCGTTCAGATAGGGCAACACAGCACTGATATCGGCTTTAAAACAGGCAATGGCGCTCCATGATTCTGCGCCGGGGTCGCATGGCGGCGTAAAAACTTTCATATCATATTCCTTGATTAACATCATCTCCCCTTGTCCTCAGTTTTATGAATCGCGCCGTCGAACAGCATTGTTAATCGTGATTTTTTACACAGGAATTTCAATTTCCATTTTAACGCAGGATGGGTGGCGCGTCAAAATACCGGGCAGGGTCAGGGTGTATTTCAGTTCGTGTGTCCGCAGGGGCACGCGGCGGCGTGCCCCTGCGCCATGTTTCCACCCAGCCGGCGCGAAACCCGCCAAACTTAAACGCCACTTGGCGTTATTCCCTTCAGCCGATATAATTTCAACAGTATCCATTCTCACCATCATCCGAAGGACTCTGCCATGAATAAACACCCGCTTTTCCGGCTTGCGCTCGTGTTGCTGATGGCCTGGGGCAGCATAGTGGCCGTCCTGGCCCAATCGCCCCCGGCTGCCCCCGCCAAAATCGACCCCCGGCTGATTAAGCAGGCTGTCGCAAATCCCAAAGCGTTGCAGCCCGTCATCATCGAACTGGCCTCTACCGCCCGGCTGCCCGCCGTCGTTCCCGGCCGGCCCGCTGTGGAACGCCGTCGGGCGATGGTCAACGCCCTGCAAGCCCACGCCGAAATATCGCAAGCGCGGGTGCGGCAAATTCTGGGCCGGTCTGTCCAAAGCCGGCAGGCCGCCGATGTCCGCGCGCTGTGGCTGATAAACGCCGTGGCGGCCCGGGCCGATTGGCCGGTTATCACCGCGCTGGCCCAACTGGACGAAGTAGCCCTCATTCGGGTGGATGGCGAAATCACCTTGCCGCCCGTCAATCTGGCAGAGACCACCCACACCGCCGCCGACGGCCCGGCCTGGGGCGTGGCTCACATCGGCACGGACGCGGTGTGGCAAAGACTGAACATTGATGGCCGGGGCGTAACCGTAGCCAACATCGACAGCGGCGTTGATTACCTGCACCCCGATTTGCAAGCGGCCTATCGGGGCTACCGGGGGGCAAACGTTCCGGCGTGGCACACGGGCAACTGGTACGATGCCACCGGCCGCAACGCGCTGTACCCGGTGGATGCCAACGGCCACGGCACGCACACAATGGGCACAATGGTGGGGGCCAACGGTCTGGGCGTGGCCCCCGGCGCCACCTGGATGGCCGTCAAAGCCTTCGACAGCAGCGGCTCCGGCCGGGAAAGCTGGCTGCACGACGCCTTTCAATGGCTGGTTGCCCCCGCCGGAGACCCGGCCCTGGCCCCGGATGTGGTCAACAATTCGTGGACAAATCCCAACGGCAGCAATACCGTCTTTCAGGAAGATGTGCGGCTTTTGCTGGCGGCGGGCATTGTGCCCGTTTTTTCGGCGGGGAACAATGGCCCGGCAAGCGGCAGCGTCGGCTCACCGGCCAGCTATCCCGAATCGCCGGCTGTGGGGGCCATCGACGCTGAAAACGTGGTGGCCTTCTTTTCCAGCCGAGGCCCGTCGCCCTGGGGCCAGATTAAACCGGAAGTTTCCGCGCCGGGCGTGCGCGTCCTTTCAACCATACCTGGCGGCGGCTACGCCACCGCCAGCGGCACGTCGATGGCCGCCCCCCACGTAAGCGGCCTGACGGCCCTGTTGCTGCAAGCCGATAGCGGCCTCTCTTATCCGCAAATTACCGCCATTTTAACCGGCACGGCCACCCCCCTGGGCAATATCCCCAACAATACCACCGGCTGGGGCGTGGTGAACGCCTACAACGCCGTGCAAACCGCGCTGAACGCCGGACAAATTGTTGGCGTGGTAAGCGATGCCGCCACCGGCCTGCCGGTGAGCGGGGCCAACATCACCATCACCCCCCGCTACACCGACACCTCCAGCTTCGCCACAGCCGACAGCGCCGGATTTTACCGCCAGGGCGTTTTGGCCGGCGATTATCTGGTTTCGGCGGCGGGGTTCGGCTATCAGCCCAGCCCAACCGGCAACGTGCAGGTTATCACCGGCACGGTGGTCACTCACAATGTGGCCCTGACCGCCCTGCCGGTGGGCGCGGTTTCCGGCTCCATCATCGAAGCGGGGAGCGGCAATCTGCTGGAAGCAACCATCTTTGCGGCAGGCGCTCCCGTCAGCGCCACCGCCCTTGGCGGCAACAATTACACGCTCAATTTGCCGGCAGGGGTGTACACCCTCACCGCCGTCAGCCGGGGGCACCGGGTGGGCCGGGCCGCCGGGGTGACGGTGGCCGCCAATCAAACCACCGTCCAATCCTTCAGCTTGCTCACCGCGCCCACCATCCTGCTGGTTGATAGCGGCGCATGGCTCAACGCCGGCCAAATCGGTTATTATCAGCAAGCGCTGGATGACCTTGACTACACCTACGATACCCATCGTATCCGGTCCACGGCCACCGATGTGCCCCTTTCCGGCGCGCTGACGGCCTACGATGTGGTCATCTGGTCCGCCCCCTTCGATGCGCCGGGAGTGATTGGCGCGGGGCCGGCCCTCGCCGACTTTCTGGACGACGGGGGCCGGCTGCTGCTCAGCGGGCAGGATGTGGCTTATTTTGACGGCGGAGGCAGCATTTTTACCATGTCGCCGTATTATTCTCTTTATTTGAAAAGTTCTTTTGCGGCCGATAACGCCTTCACCGATACGGTGCAAGCCCTGCCCGATGAAATCTTCGGCGGCCTGTCGCTAACCATCTCCGGCGGCGACGGGGCCGATAACCAGCTCACGCCCGATGTCATTCGCCTGACCGCGCCGGATTTTGCCGAGCAGGTGCTGGCCTACGACAGCGGCGGAAACGCCGGGCAGCGGGTGGGCCACTGCCTGCCCTACAAGGCGGTCAATCTGCCCTTCGGCTTTGAGGCCATCAACAACCGGGCCGCCCGCGCCGAAGTGATGAGCCGCACCCTGACCTGGTTGCAAGCCCCGCCCCAGGCCGGCGGCTTCAGCGTTACCCCCCTTACCCAAACCGTCGCCGGCAATTTTGGACAAACCGTGACTCACACCATCCACCTGCTCAATCCGGCAGAAATCGGCCCCGCCGATACCCTGACCGTAACCGTGGGGGCGCACATCTGGCCCATCGCCATGCCGCAACGCACGGCCACTGTTTCGCCCTGCCGGTCCATCAACCTGACCTTTACGGTTTCCATCCCCGTCCAAACCGGCTGGGACAGCGGCGACACCGTCACCTTCAGCGTGCAATCGGCCCGGCAGCCGCAGCAATCGCTGGTTATTACCCGCCACACCAAAGCGCCGGCTCCGGTGCTGCTGGTGGATGACGACCGTTGGTACAATTACGAATCGGAATTTATGACCGCGCTGCAAGCCAACCGCATCCGGTTTGATTACTGGAGCGTGCAGGGGGGCAGCCCGATGGGCAGCCCGCCGTTGAGCGTGTTGCAACGCTACCCGATG
>JAJRUC010000023.1 GCA_024278015.1 Chloroflexota bacterium | reverse complement strand
ACGATGCGGTGAAAATAGAATTTAAAGAATTTGCCGAAAGGGGTATCGGCGGGACGGGGAATTTCCAGAATGACCACCCGCCCGCCGGGGCGACAGACGCGAGTTTGGTCTGCCAGCGCGGCGGCAACATCCACCACGTTGCGCATCAGAAAACCGGAGGCAACCGCATCGAAGCTGTGGTCTGGAAAAGGGAGGCGCAGGGTGTCCGCCGCGCTCCAGCGCACGGGACGCCTGTGGGCGCGGGTTTGCCCCACCTGCATCATCGGCAGGGTGAAATCCGCGCCGACGACGAGTCGCAGGTCGGGATGACGGCGCAGGGCTTCAAAAGCAATGTCGCCCGTACCGGTGGCGATGTCGAGCAGGGCGCCGCCGGGGGGGAGGTTCGCCGCCTGCACCACCAGTTTCCGCCAGCGAACATCCTGCCCGCCGGTCATTATTTTGTTCATCAGGTCGTATCGCCGGGCAATCCGCCCGAACATCTCGTTGACGTAGGTATATTTTTCTTCCGCAGAATTGAAGGTCACGGTGGATAGCTCCCCAAACCCCTCCCCTGCCCTCCCTCCTGACAGGGGGAGGGAGTCGTGCCGACGACGGGCGGGGGTAAAATTCACACGACAAAATTATAGCACCGCACGGCGTAACCCAAAAATCACCCGCCATGCCATATAAAATTCAAGCAACTACTCAGGTATAAGCAGTTGTAACCGAAAACAGTATGCTTTTGCCGTTTTCACCCCCTCCCTGCCCTCCCCCGCAAGCAGGGGAGGGAATATCTCCCCTTTGTTCCTGTGTGGGACTACGTATGACATTTTATAAGACTTCCCTCCCCCGCAAGCAGGGGAGGGAATATCTCCCCCCTCTTGAGGGAGGATAAGGCTCTGCATTTGCTATCGCAATCGCAAGCTCCTCGCGCCGAGGGAATATCTCCCCCCTCTTGAGGGGGGATAATAAGGGGGGCTGAATCGTTGCATTTTCCGTCTGCTGAGTAGGTATAAATTCAAAACGCAAAATCTTTCGTTTTTCATTCTGAATTTTTAATTACTGCCACCCGCCTTAAATTAGTAGAGCCGGCCTGACAGGCCGGCTCTACGTATATTGATGTTCCAAATTACGCCCTAAAATCGCTATTCCTTCAAAATCAGGGGCAGGTAGGTTTGAAACAGGCGGCTGAAGACAACGGTTTGCGAAGTGTGATAGGTTTCGCCGCCGTGCAGGTCAATATCAACCAGCCAGTAAGTGTAGGTTTTGCCGTATAAAACCTGACTGTCCACATATTCATACGAGGCCCCGCTGCCCGTGCCGAGGCCCTGGCCGGCGACCAGCGCAATCTCGGCCGCATCGGCCAGTTGGCCGGTTTCGCTGCGAAGCAGCCGGAAGGCGTAGTTGTACACTTCCACCGCCGTAGCCCAGCGCAGGTAAATACCATCGGGCCGGCCCAGCGCCGTAAAGTACAGCAGGTACACGGCGGTGGGGGCATTAATCACATCGACGGTGTCGTCGTCTTCGTTGGCGTCGTTGCCGTGTTAGTCGGTGGCGTCGGTGACGACGGCCATATTGGTCATGGTAAAGGTTTGGCCCGCCGAGGTGATGCTGAAAGCCGTGGTTACCACAAAGCGTTGACCGGGAGCCATATCGCCAAACGAGGTGGTCAGGTCGTTCCAGATTAGCAGACCGTTGGCGTTGTCCACCACGTCCGCCGGGGGCGTGCCGCCGAAGTATTCCACCGGCCCGGCAAAGTAATCGAACAGGGGCACGGTGGTGAGGGTGCTGGGGCCGGTATTGGTCACGGAGATGGTGAAGGTAATCAGGCCGTTCACCGCGCCGGGGGGCACAATGCCCTTCACCACATCCACGGTGGGGTCCCGCACTTCAATGGGGATGCTGTCGGTATCGGTCACCGCGCCGCCGGGATACGTGCCGGTGGCAGTGACGCTGTTGAAATAGGTGCCGATGATGGTCGTCGAAACCCGCACATCGAACCACACGCTCAGACTCTGCCCCGGCTGCAACGGCTGGGTAAGGACATTGGCCCAGTACAGCGTCTGCCCGCCGTTGGAAATTCGGGTGGGGCTGACGGGATTGAACGTGCCCGGAATGTACGTCAGGCCGACGGACATCGTATCGGTCAGGCTAACCGGGAAGATAGCCATGCCGCCGGTGTTGGTTACATCCAGGGTGTAACGCACCGTGGCCGATGCCACCGTCGGGGCGACGGTGACGCGCTTGACCACCTGCACGCCGGGCAGGGTTGCCGGGCCGGACACCGGCGTGGTGACCGAATCGGTGCCGGTCATTATGTCGCTGTCGGTGATGATGACCGTGTTCAGGATGAATGTGCCGCTGACGGCCGCCGCGTCTACCCGCACCACCATCGTCACCGCGCCGCTTGCCGGCGGGGCGATGTTGCCCAATTGCCAGACCACCGGCCCGCTGCCGCCCGCTGCCGGGGCAATGGCCGGAGCAGGCAGGGCCGAAACAAAGCCGGCGCCGGCCGGCGTGGTATCGCTGAGAGTCACGTTGGGGGCTGTGCCGTTACCGGCGATGGTGTAGCGCAGGGTGTAGGTCAGTAGTCCGCCAGGTTGCACCACGCCCGGCGCCGCCGATTTGAGCAGGCTCAGGGTGTGGGTCGAAACCACGGGCGTGGTGACCGAATCGGTGCCGGTCATCATGTCGCTGTCGGTGATGATGGCGGTATTGCGAATGGACAGGCCGGCGGTCAGGGGCGTATCGGCCTGCACAATCATGGTCAACAGGCCCGTCTGCCGGGTCAGACCGCTGGTGGCGGTCAGGAAGTTGCCCAACTGCCAGACCACCGGCCCGCTGCCGCCCACCGCCGGGGCAACGGGCGGGACAGGTTGGGCCGCCGCAAAGGTGGTGTTCGCCGGAACGGTATCACTCAGGGTCAGGTTGTAGACCGGCTCATCGCCGGCCACGGTGTAGCGCAGGGTGTAGGTCAACCTTCCGCCCGGCGAAACGCTGGTGGGGGTGACGGCCTTGCCCAGTTGCAGGCTGTGATTGGCGGCGAGGGTATCGGTCACGGTGTCGGTGGTGGGCGTGGGCGTTTCGGTGCTGGTGATACCCGCCACGTTGACCAGGTTCAGGCCATCGGTTAAGGGGTAGGTGATAATCACCGCGAAGGTGAGCGTCACCGGCGAAGCGGGCGGCAGGGTGGCGATACCCCATTGCAGCACGGGCAGTCCGGCCTCGCTGCGGCTATCGCCCCCGGCAATGCTGCCGGGCAGATAGGCCGTGTTGGCCGGCACGGTATCGGTGATGGTCACCTTGGTGGCCGGTAAATTACCTTCGTTGCTGACCACCAGGGTGTAGGTCAGGCGGTCGCCGGGGCGCAACGCGCCGCCGTTGGCATCGACGCTGGATTTTTGCAGCACCGGCGTGGGGGCGTTGAACACCGGCGTGGTAATCGGCACGGTATCGGTGGGGATGGGATAGTCGCGCTCGCCCGGTTTGTCGCCGGGTTGGCTGTCGTATGCGCCGAAGGCGGCATTGGTCAGCACGCCTCCGCCGCCAATCGACAGCGACACGCGGGCGGTGAAGGTCACAAAGGCGAAGCCGCCCACATTCAATTGCGAAATGCCCCACGTCAACGTGGTATCGCCCGCCGCGTTGGTATCGGTCAGGGTGGCGGTGGCCGGGTCGGTCACAGCCAGGGCCAGCGTTTGGCTGAAGGCCAGGCCCGCCGGCAGAGCGTCGGTCAACACAATATCGTAGGCCGGCGCCAGACCATCGTTGCTGATGATGACCGTGTAGGTAATGATGCTGTTCAGGCCGACGGTGGAGCCGGGCGGCGGGTCGCTGTCTTTCAGCAGCGTCACGCGCGGCTGGATAATTTTGTTTTGCGCCGTATCGGTATCGACGGGCGTATCGCGCTGGATGAGCGTGGCCGTGTCAACCACCGTGTAGACGATGGTCTGGTCGGGCCACAGGCCGCCCGGCTCGCCCACGGCCTGCGCCCGGAAGGAGACGGTGATGACGGTGGGGATGCTTTGCAGGCTGGTGATGGGCTTTCCAAACGTCCAGGTGATAACCTGCGCCCCGCCAATCAAATTGATATTGCGATTGGTGATGGTCACAGATACCACCGCCGGCGTCCAGCTCAAGTTCTCGCTGCCGATGACGTAATTCAGGCCGGGCGGCAGGGCATCTACCAGATAGGAATTGCCGCCCATGCCCACAATGCCTGCCGGAACGGTGAAGACCAGTTGGTACGTCACCACATCGCCCACGCGCAGGGTGATGGGCGTGGTGCGCTTCAGCAGCGACGGCAAGGGCGTGTCCACCTGCTCGGTGGTGGAATCGGTGTACGGGCGCGTGCCGGGGATGGTTTCGGTCAGGGAGGCGTAGCCAATATCGACGGTGTTGGTCAGCCAACTATCGCTCAACGCTTTGGAAATGCGGGCGGTGTAGGTCAGGTTGAGGGTATTGTTGGGCGCTACGTTGCTGATGACGTTCACCGTCCAGGTCATTACGCCGGGGCCAACCGCCGGCCCGCTGCGGGCATCGCCGCCGTATTGCGCCGTGACGTTGATGCCGGCGGGCAGATTATCGGTAATGTGGACGGAATACGCCGGGCTGTTGCCGCTGTTTGTCAGGCGGATGGTGTAGGTCAGCAGGGCCGCGCCGTCCTGGTTGATGAGGGTGGCGTTGGAGCTTTGGGCCGCTTTGCCCACCTGCACGCTCGGCTCGCCCACCACGGTGGTGACCACGTTGGTGCGCGTAATTTCCGAGGCGGTGGCGTGCGACATGACCGCTGCATTGGTGATGACATCGCCGCTGTTGGGGTCGGTGGCGGGCAGGGGGTATGCGTGCGAAATGCGGGTAGTGACGGTGATGCGGGCCTGCGCGCTGTGCGAAATGGCGTCGAAGGTGGCGGTAATCAGCCCCGTGGCCCGGTCAAACCCGGCCTGCGGATTGACTCCGCCGCCCGCCGCCACGTTGTGAATGTAGAACAACGGCGTTTGCAACCGGTCGGTGATGACCACGCCGTAGAAGGTGGCCGTGATGGGCGACGCCGGCACAATGATGGTGTACGTTACCAGCGTGCCCAAAGTGGCCGTGGGGGGCGGGCTGAAGACCACCGTTTTGGATATGCCGCCGTTGACGGTTTGCAGGCCGGTGCTGTGGCTGCCGCCACTGTCGGTGGCGATGGTGCGGGTGGGGATGCCAAAGGTGTTCGACAGCACCAGCCCGCCGTCGTTGCGGTTATCGTAACCCAAAAAGGCCTGATTGCTGAAAGAGGTGTTGGCCGCCACGCCGTCGGCCACGCGGGTGGCGACGGTGATGACCAGGGTTTGCTGGCCGGCGGGGAGGGGGGGCGTGGTTCCGGTGCCGGTCAGTTGATTGAAGCCCCACGTTATCGGCGCGGTGGCCCCCACCGTGGGCGAGAAAAGGTTGGTTGCGCCGGGGTCGGTGCTGCGCCACGCCGAGGCGAGAAAGAGCAGTTCGGCGGGCATGTTGTCGGTGATGACCAGATTGTAGCCAGGGAGCGTTTCGTGGCTGGAGATGGTCAGGGTGTAGGTCACCAAATCGCCCGCGCCCACAAAGCAACTCGAATCGCCCAGACGGGTGACGAAAATGTCATCGAACTCCGCGCCGGTCAACTGGTGGGCAAACAAGCCAATGCGGCCATTGGGATAGGTGGCATCGGTGGCCGACAGGCGCAGTTGCCCATCGACAAAAACCTCTATCAAATCGCCCACGGCCCGCATTTCAATGTGATACCACTGCCCGGCCTGATACCCGCCGGCAGCCGAATCAAGCAGGACGATACCGCCGACGCCCAATCGCGTTTCCAACTGCATCCCGGTCTGCGTCCAGCGGAAGAGGTAGCCCAAATCGCTGGTGCCGCCCTGCTGTCGCACGTAGCCGCCAATCTCGCCCGTCGGGTCCAGGGTGCGGGCCATAAAGCTGTAGCTGTAATCGGTCATGGCCGTATCGCCGGCCAACGCGCGGCGGCGGTTGGCGTCTACGGTTTGGCTGTAGCTGCCTTTGGGCGTAACCGTCCACGCGCCAAACTTCGACCAGCCCGCATCGTT
>JAJRUC010000457.1 GCA_024278015.1 Chloroflexota bacterium | reverse complement strand
TTCATCAAAGCCTGAATTACCAAACACCGGCACAAATTTATGGAAAATGTAATGCAATACTCGTTGAATAATCTATCTTGAAATTACCATCTCGTGGTCTTGACAATGGGGGTAACCTTAAAAGGAGAGTACGCCCAGGCGACTAAATGGGCCATGATGGCCCAACGGCTCTATGAGCAACTTGGTAAACAAAGTGGTATTCTTGATGCGAGATCACAAATTGCATATGGGTATTATGCTCGTGGACAATACGATGAAGCTACAGAGATATGGATGGGAAATTTATTAAAGGCCCCTCAATTAGCAACCTTGCCACCGGACCCTGATGATGACGTATATTTTTGTTTGGGTTTTTTACATTGGCGACTGGGAGAACACGAAAAAGCGAAAGAATTTTTCTCAACCGCGTTGGAAGCAGCTCAACAAGCGAACAACCAACGAAAACAAGCCTATTGTTTAAACGACCTATGTTTTGTGGAAACACCTCTCGGCAATTACGATAAAGCGGAAAGTAATGCCAAAGAATCTCTTTCTATACTTCAAGATATTGGCGATAAAAAAGGGCAAGCTTACAATAGTGATTTGTAACTCATATTTCCCATAGTGTGGCACGGCCCAACAAGTCGTTGTAACCGAATTGCTCAACCAGGGCGACGGCAAGGTTGCGCCGGTTCAGGAAGCAGGTTACAATGGGAGTGTGGGCGTTCAAGCCGCAATCGGCTAATTTGCGGGCGTTGGGCAACTGCGGGGTTAAATAACAGTGTCACAGTTACTTGAACGCGAGGCGATTGTGGCGCAGCTTGAAAAGAATACGTTGTTTTATGGCGATAATCTGCCGATTTTGCGGGAGTACATCGCTGCTGAAAGTGTTGATTTATCTTGATCCGCCGTTCAACTCAAAACGGACCTACAATGTTCTGTTCAAGGATGAAAGTGGCGAGGATAGTACGGCGCAGATTGTTGCCTTTGATGATACGTTGCATTGGGACGCCTCGGCGGAGGAAGCGTATTACGACCCGGTGACGGAGTCGCCGGACGAAGTGAGCAAACTGATGGGGGCGTTGCGGGAGTTTGTTGGGACGAACCAGATGATGGCCTACCTGGTGATGATGGCAATACGATTGGTAGAGTTGCATCGGGTGTTGAAGCCGAGGGGGAGTTTGTATTTGCACTGCGACCCGACGGCCAGCCATTATCTGAAAATTATTAAAAGAGGATGTTAAAAAGTTTAGTCACCCTTTGAGAGATTTCAGAAACTATATCCATCCTTACGAGCAAGTTAGTTCAAAGTTCAATCCAGATAAATATACAGCTAAAATATCTTGGCAAGTATTAAAAGTAGCAATTTATCAATTGGCAAAAAAATGAAATAGACACCGGTACCTAATAAAGCGTATAGCCGTGTATAACGCATTGTGTATAAAGGCAAAATGCCATATAACAATAAAATTGTAGCCGAATTACTACCCTTCCGTCTTTAGAAGTTGGTTGCGCTTGTAGAGTCGCTTTTGCTTTGGGGTTGGTTTCGCAGGCCCGCAATCGGCTAAACTTTGGCGTTATATGGCTAATTCGTGAGCGTAAAAAGAGAAGAACGTGGGAAACAACGATAGAAAAGAAAACGTGAGTTTATTGGGAGCAATCTCAATAGGCATTGGTGGAATGGTCGGCGGTGGAATTTTCGCTGTCTTAGGTTTAGCCGTTGAGCTGGCTGGTGGAGCCACGCCAATGGCTTTTTTAATAGCAGGTATTGTGGCTTTGCTAACAAGTTATTCGTATGCCAAGCTATCGGTTGCGTATCCAAGTAAAGGTGGAACAGTAATTTTTGTTGACAAGGCGTTTGGTATAGATTTTTTTACAGGCAGCGCCAATAATCTTTTATGGGTCGGTTATATTGTAACACTGGCGTTATACGCCGTTGCGTTTGGCAATTATGCTGCTACATTTCTGCCTGAAACTATGCAAAGTGTAGTCATCAAACATATACTCATCAGTGGTGGTATTATTCTGCCCACGTTATTGAACTTGTTGAGTAGTTCGTTAATTAGCAAAACTGAAACCTATGTAGTTGCCATAAAAATAGCGATTCTTGTGTTAGTGGTTCTGGCTGGATTTGGCAGTATTGATGCAACGCGTTTGGAGCCAAGCACTTGGAAACCAATTCTTCAGGTTGTTGGCGGTGGTATGATTATTTTTGTAGCTTATGAAGGATTTGAATTGATTGCAAACACTGCGCCAAATATTCGCAACTATAAAGTCACATTACCCAGAGCTTATTATATATCAGTCATCTTTGTGATTATACTCTATGTTTTTGTTGCCTTTGTAACTGTTGGCTCGATCGCTCCTGACCAAATTACTTTGGCTCAAGATTTTGCTTTGGCTCAAGCAGCCAAACCTTCACTTGGTCAGTTCGGATTTATGCTTGTGGCGATTGCGGCGGTTCTGGCAACGTTGTCAGCCATTAATGCCACACTCTATGGTGCGGCTCGGCTGAGTTATGTTATTTCGACAGAAGGAGAGCTTCCCGATTTTCTTGAAGACAAGATTTGGAATCAACCGCTTATTGGATTGTTAATCACAACAGGTTTGGCTTTACTTTTGTCTAATTTGGTAGATTTATCCAGTATTTCTACAATGGGTAGCGCTGGCTTCCTTGTTATTTTTGCAATTGTCAATGCGGCTAATTTTATAAAAGCGCGAGAGATTAAAAGTAGTAAGGCAATCGCAGGGATTGGGGTGTTGTCCTGTGTTTTTGCTTTGGGGACGCTTGTTTGGCATACATTTCAAACATCGCCGTCCCAATTATGGGTATTGGTAGTTATGGTTGGCATAGCATCTGCTATGGAAGGTACTTATATTTGGCTATGGCGGAAACCACAACAAGATGGACGAATTCTCATCCCGTACTCAGAAAGATAAAAGTGCTACATGACTCCCCTGAAAAAAGGGGGAGGTAAAAGCGAATCTCACGAGCATCGGCGGTGTTTAAATCAGTGAACCCTCCTCCTGTTGAAAGGTTACGCTAATGTTCCGCAAAAATGGGAGCCACCGGCAAAAGTCAATGTTTGGCAGTTTGAATGAACTGCCCCCCAAGCAGCAACAGCGTCCGGCACAGTCGTGGGCGGGGACGTTCTACGATGAAATTTTCACCCGCATCGACGAGACGCCCTACGCTGTACTCTACGATGACCGCCCCTCGCGGCCCAACATTCCGGTGAACATCCTGGTGGGGCTGGAAATTCTGAAAGCCGGGTTCGGCTGGAGCGACGAGGAGATGTACGAGAATTCCTGTGACAACCTCCAGGTTCGCCACGCGCTGGGCTTGCAGAAGCTGACCGAAGGGTATTTTGAATTGCGCACCCAGCCATCAGCGGGTCGATTCGACCCAAACAGCCGGCAACATCCGCGCAATGAGCCGCTTGCAACTGCCGGTCGAAATCCTGCAGCGCCCCCATCGAATGTTGACTGACGCCGATAAAACCCGCTACCAAGCCGCTTTTGAGCCGTACCTACGCGGCACCGCCGGGCAATTCACCTGTCATTGGACAGGAGCCGGCGCACATCGCGTCCCGCTGCAAGCCAGCGGACAGTTGATGGCGCGGCTGGTGGACGAATTGGCGGGCGATTATCAAACGCACCCGACCGGTCAACTGTTGGAGCGGGTTTTTCACGAACATTTTGAGCCATCCGACGACGACAACATCCACCCCAAAGACGGGCACGATTTAGCGGCTGATAACCTGCAATCGCCCGATGACCCGGACGCGACCTTCCGGCGCAAGCGCGGTGCAGAGCTACGTTGCCAACCTCACCGAAACAGCACATCCCGACAACGACTTTCAGGTCATCACCGACGTGCAAGTGGCGTCCGGCACGGTATTACCCTGCCGAGCGGCGAAGTAATGACGGTAGAGACCGGGCGCACAGCGGGACGTTACATTCTGCGCTACCCGCCGGACACGTGCGTTCCGAACCCGCCGACGGGTATTTACCTCTCGCAACACCAGGTGAACGTGGCCCTGCGGCGGCAACAGTGTCGGCAAGACAAATTGAGCGGCAAAAACCCCCGGGCGGCGATTGAAGCCACCATCGGGGCGCTCAAACGTCCCTTTGGGAACGACCAAGTGCCGGTACGCGGCAAATTCAGGGTGAGCATGATGATGATCGGGTCGGCGATGATGGTCAACCTGCGGCGAATTCACCGCCATCAGGAGAAAACGAGACGGCAAGCCGCAAAGAAAGCGGAACCCAACGGGTCAAAAGGTGCTTTGTCGGCATTTTTCCGCCGCGTTCGAGACGTTCTCCGGAAACCGGCTTATTCAATTTATCGTTTCTCAAACCTCCCGCTCACGTAATTTCAGGGGAGTCAGCTATTTATAACTTTGAATTGCAAACTACCTGACTTTTGCAAGAGGTCTATTGCGAGACCCGCAAGGTCGAAGCAATCGTCAGCCCGCATTGTGGGGATTGCTTCGGCAAAACGCGCCTCGCAATGACATACGCTCGGAACTGAACCGCTTTGGGGGTCAATTGATTGGTTATTGGTGATTGGGATGATTGACCCCCTCCCCAGCCCTCCCTCTGACAGGGGGAGGGTATATCTCCCCCCTCTTTGAGGGCGCGAAGCGGTTTCTTCATCAGGGATTAAGGGGGGAACCGCCGCCATATCATCGGCATATGCAAGCTCGATATTGTCGAAACTCAGATCAATTAACCAATCACGCTTCCAGCAACTCGGCCACCCAGCCGAGGCCGAGTTCATCCAGTTTGCGGCGGGTGGGGATGCCGGTTTCCACATCCCAATCCGATTGCCGGTAATAGTCATCCAGCGCGGCTTCAAATTCGGCCTTGTCAATTTTCAGCCCTTCGCTGCGCCCGCCCCGCAACGGCTTGAAGAATTTTTCAGGCAGGGTATCCTGGCTGCGGTCAACCCCTTCGCGGGCATTAAAGGCGCGGAGCATATTCAGGCGTCGCTCGCCCACTTGCAGCGACTCCTTGATGGTGGCGTCCCAGCCGGTCACAAAATTAATCGTATCCCGCGTCTGCGCCACATCGTATAACTGCCAGGCCGGGCCATAAACAAACTGGCACAGATTGGCGCTATCGAGCAAGCTGTAAAGATGCTGGGTGATGCGGGCAAAGCGAATTTTTTCCGGCCCCAACGAGCGTTTGGGCTGTTTTTCGGTCAGGCCGATGGAGGCCAGGCGGTCCTGGTAATATTTAAAACCCCCTTCGTAAACCGGGTCGTGTTCCGAACTCTGGTGGTCGGCGCCGAAGGGATTGGTGGCGTAAATGACGCTCAGGCTGGGCTTGAGCTGCGGCATGTGGGCCGGAGCTTCCTGCCGGTGGCTGGTAATCAGGTAGGCGTCGGTGCCCCGCCCGATGGTTTCGGCGGCGGCATGGGAACCCATCGCCAAAATTTTACCAAAGCCTTCGCCGGCAGCAATCATCTTCACCAGTTTGACCATAACCTCGGCGTTGCCGAAGGTCAGTTCCAGGCCGCCGGTGTCTGCGGGGGTAAGTTTACCGGCTTCAAAGGCTTCCATAGCCCAGGCAATGGTAGCCCCGCACGAGATGGTATCCATGCCGTACTGGTTGCACAATTGATTGGCGTAAGCAATGGCGGGCAGGTTGTCGATGCCGCAATAGCTGCCGAAGGTGGAAATTGTTTCGTATTCCGGGCCGCCGTAGCGAGGGTCAACCCGGTAGGGGCCGGTGGTAATTTCTACCACCCGCTTGCAGCGAATGGTGCAAGCGTAGCAGGTATCGCGTCCGCGCCGGTCTTGCCGGTCATCTGTTGCGCCGCGCAAAATGGTATCGTACATAGTGGGGCCGTCAATCGCCTCCCAGCCTTCAAACACGCCGCTGTTGAAGTTGAGGCCGGGCAGGCCCCCGACGGCCTGCTGCGCCCCAACGGTTTCGGCGGTGCCGTATTTGCCCATACTGAAGGCAAACGAATCCGGAAAGATTTTGGCGCCGTGCCGGGCCAAATTCAGCAAGGATTCTTTATCGGCCACGGCGAAATTCTTTTTGCCCTCTTTGCCCCGCACCACCACCGCTTTCAGATTTTTACTGCCCATCACCGCGCCCATACCGGTGCGGCCGTTGGCCCGGTTGCTCATGTTGATGATGGCCGCAAAGCGCACTTCGCGCTCGCCCGCCGGGCCAATCTGGGCCACTTCAATATCGTTGAAGCCCAGTTCTTCCTTGAGCAAATCTTCCACCTCGCCGGTAATTTTGCCCCACAGACGGCTTGCGTCCCGCAATTCGTAGCGGCCATCATTCACCCACAGGTACACCGGCCTGGGCGATCTGCCCTTGATGATGAAGGCGTCGAAGCCGGCAAACTTCATTTCTGCCGGGAAGAAGCCGCCGCTTTGGGCATCGCCGATGACGCCGGTCAGCGGACTTTTGGCAGTGGCCGTCATACGGCTTTGGCCGGAAATAGCCGCGCCGGTGGCTACGCCCACAGACAAGGCCAAAATATTGTCCGGGCCGAGGGGGTCGGCGTGGGGGGGCATGTCTTGCAGCAGATAATGCATATTCAACGCGCTGCCGCCCATATACTGGCGATAGAAGGACTCCGGCGGTTGTTCAACGGTCAACGCCCCCGTGGTTAAATTAATATGCAGAATTTTCCCATTGTAACCGTAAGGCATAATCCCTTCTCCTTTGAATGTGGGTTTCGAATTTCCGGTTTGGGGCAGATGACCGCCCGCCACCAATTCAGCAAATGATAATCGTAATGCGGGGCGCGGTCAAATTCCGGTATCGCAGGCCCACAACTGCGCAAGGCAGAGGCGGCTTGCAAGCCGCCTCAAATACTTCCTCAACCGAAAAAGCGCCTATTCGGGCCAGATTTTGTAGCACGAACCCCAACTGCTGTCATCGGTGCGCCAGTAATAAATAGCATCCGGCTCGATGCTACATTCCGAGTTCAGGGAATCGTAGCGAGGGTCGCTGGCGGTGTAGGTGTACGTGCCGGGGTTGTAAAACACAACCTTTTTCGTGCCGGAAACCAGCTTGTGTTCCTGATTATCCATTGTGAAAACCAGGTCTGCCCCGGCATCGTTCACCAGCACAATGGAGGCCTGTCCGGCGGGCGGGAACCAGTCCGGGGAGATGTCTGCCGCACCGCTTTGGGTTGGCCGGCTTGTATCGGGGGTGGCGGCGGGAGCGGCGGCCTGGGACGGCGTGGGCTGATAGGTATCAGTTACATTGTTGAAGGTCTCAACCATGCCGAACCAATCGCGGTAAACAGCCTGAAAAATCAGCAAATACAGGTAGGCGTCTCGTTGTTCAAGATACAAATAGCCTTCGGTATTATCGTCCAGCGAAAAATCAATACCGTAACTGCCGTCGGATTGCGGTTCAACGCCATTGATGGTGTAGCCCACCTCTTTGTAAAAATCCTGCAAAAACTGGCCGGCATACGCTTCCGCGCCCACATCTTCCAGGTTCCAGTCGATGGGGAAAGCGGAAACAAAAATCGACGTTACGCCATCTTCCGCCACCGCAGCCACCACGCCTGTAGCCGTGTCCATGCTCCAGTCGGCGGGCAGGTCTATCGAAAACAGCCCGCCGGCATCAGTAAAAGGGGTCAGGGCCAGCGGGTCAGACAAGAAAGCGTCGGTCTCATCGGGGGTCACACGGTACGAGGTCAGAATATCGTTCAAAAGCGGCTCGTAGGCGGACCATTGGTCAGCCTGGGCCAGCAGCACCAGATGAAAAACGTCCAGACCGCGCTGTTCCACGTACAGCAACCCTTCCATCTTGCCGCCGTCGGCAGAGGCGACAGTAAAATCGTAACCGAAGCTGCCGTCGTCTTCCAGCCAGGAATCATTGATGGTCACGTCATCATCTTTAAAGAACCGGTCAATGAAATCCTGTCCGTGGGTTTGCAATTTTTCATCGTTCAAAATACCCGAACCGGACAAGCCCAGCACCGCCACCGAGGCATTTGAATCGGGGCTGAAGGCCAGCACAGAGGCCGTATCAGGTTCAATATTCCAGTCAGTGGGCAGGTCTATTTTAAACAGCCCCCCGGCGTCAATGTAGGTGGTCAACCCGGTTTGGGCGGGCAGTTGGTCTACCACGGGGGTGGCGGTGGGCTTGGCGCGCGGCGAGGCAGTCGGCTCCGGGGTGGGGGGCGCGGACGTGGCGGTGGGGGGGACGGGCGTGGCGGTGGGGGGGACGGGGACGGGGGTGTCGGTGGGGGCGGCGGCCTGTGTTTCGGCAATGGCCGCGGCCACGGTGGCTTCCGTATCAGGCGGCGGCGTCGCCTTCGACAGCCCGCAGGCCAGGGCAAAGACCAGCAAGCCACTCATTAATAACAGTAAACGGGTTTTATTTTTCATACGATAAGTCCTTTTTCACTATGTGGTTAATATTTACAAAATTATATCACAGGTCATCCAAATTCACTATCCCTTTGTGAATTATTTCCGGCCCTGTTTGACATTTGGGGTGAGGATGTTATCATACCTTCCGATTTAAGGGGGCAAGCCTTAACTCACTAACGTTTTG
Organism: Chloroflexota bacterium; assembly: GCA_024278015.1. Taxonomy (GTDB): domain Bacteria; phylum Chloroflexota; class Anaerolineae; order 4572-78; family 4572-78; genus JAJRUC01. The sequence continues at coordinate 6,930 of JAJRUC010000457.1, read as the reverse complement.
CGGAGCAACGCATGAAGCAATACCAATCCTGGGGCCGGTACTTTAAATACACGCACCAGGTTCATAAAATCAGGTGGCCCGGCCGGGCGGAAACTGTGCTGCAAACCACAAATCGCCTGGTTTTGCCCTTTGGCATGGGGCGCAGTTACGGTGATAGCTGTTTAAACGATGGCGGCCTCTTGCTGGATACGACTCCCATGAACCGTTTTATGGCCTTTAACCGGAAAAAAGGTCTGCTGCGCTGCGAAGCGGGGGTGACGCTGGCCGAAATTTTGAAGGTGATTGTGCCCCACCACTGGTTTTTGACGGTTACGCCCGGCACCAAATTTGTAACCGTGGGCGGGGCCATTGCCAACGATGTCCACGGCAAAAACCACGCCTGCGCCGGCACCTTCGGTTGCCACGTAACCCAATTTGAACTGCTGCGCTCCAGCGGAGAACGCCTCCTCTGCTCTCCCGCCAAAAACCCGGACTGGTTCCGGGCCACCATCGGCGGGCTGGGCCTGACCGGCCTGATTCTGTGGGCCGAGATAAAACTCAAGCCGATTGCCGGCCCGTACATTGAAGAGGACATCATCAAATTCGGCAATCTGGAAGAGTTTTTTGACATCGCCGCCGAATCCGAGGCAAATTACGAATACACCGTGGCCTGGCTGGATAGCCTGTCGCACGGGCAATCGCTGGGCAAGGGCCTGTTTATGCGCGGCAACCCGGCCAAACCGCCCTACACGCACATGCCGCACCGGCCTTCCGGCCTGCGCGTCACCGTCCCCCTTAACGCCCCCAACTTCGCCCTGAACCGCCTGACCATGCGGGCCTTCAACCTGCTGTACTACGAAAAGGAACTATCCAAAATCAAACGCCGGCTGGTGCATTACGAGCCGTTCTTTTATCCGCTGGATGCCGTTCATCAATGGAACCGGATTTACGGGCCGCGTGGTTTTATGCAGTACCAGTGCGTGGTTCCCTACAATGACGGGTATCAGGCCATCAAAACCATCGTCCACAAAATGGCAACATCCGGCCTGAACCCCTTCCTGAACGTCTTTAAAACCTTCGGCGATTACCCCTCGCCGGGGCTGATGTCCTTCCCGCAAAAAGGGGTGACGCTGGCTATCGATTTTCCCAATCAGGGCCGGGCGACGCTTGATTTGCAGACCGAAATTGACGCGATTGTCCGGGAGGCGGGCGGTGTTTCCGGCTACGCGGCCAAAGATTCGCGCATTTCCGCCGCAGATTTTCAACACTTTTTCCCGCAGTGGGCAGAATTCAGCCGCTTTGTTGACCCCAAATTTTCTTCCAGTTTTTGGCGCAGGGTAACAACCCGCTAACGCGCCGAAAGAGGTTTAGCGAATGAACAGAAAATTCTTCATCAATACCGCGCTCGGTTTTGCTGCCGGTCTGGGGGCGGCCCGGCTGGTTAAATCGCGGCAAGACAGGCAGCGCCGGCTCTCGTTCCGAAATACCGGCCCCCGAAAAGTCCTCATCATCGGGGCTACTTCGGCCATTGCCGCCGAAACCGCCCGCTTTTTTGCCGCCGCCGGTGACGACCTGTTTTTGGTGGGCCGCAATCCGCAAAAAACAGCAGCCGTCACCAACGATTTGCAGGTTCGGGGGGCCAACCGGGTTGAATATCGCCTTCAGGATTTGGCCGACACGGCCCAACACGCCAATTTGCTGGCCGCCGCCATCGAATGGCTGGGCGGGCTGGACATTGTTTTGATTGCCCACGGCACGCTCGGCAATCAAAAGGCGTGCCAGGCCGGCTACGACCTGACCGAAAAGGAGTTGACCACCAATTTTTTAAGCGTCGTCTCGCTGCTTACCCCCCTGGCCAACCACTTTGAGCAACAGCAGCGCGGCGCCATCGCCGTCATCTCTTCGGTGGCGGGCGACCGGGGCCGCCAGAGCAATTACGTGTACGGCGCGGCCAAAGCGGGGGTCAGCGCCTTTTTGCAGGGCTTGCGCAATCGGCTGGCGAAATCGGGCGTGGCTGTCATCACCATCAAACCGGGCTTTGTAGATACCCCCATGACTGCCGGTATTGAAAAAGGCCGCCTGTTCGTCGGCCCGGAAGTCGTTGCCAAAGGCATTTATCAGGCCATCGAAACCGGACAAGACGTGGTGTATCTGCCCTGGTTTTGGGGGGGCATTATGACCGTCATCAAACACATTCCGGAATCAATCTTCAAACGTCTGAGTCTTTAGGTTTTGGGGAGTGGGATACAAGCAAGCGATGCGCCATTTAAAGCGACAGCACCCGCCGGCCCGCATCGTAAATGGTAATTGGCCCGTCTTGCGAAACGGTAATCGTCAAGCAGTCTGATTCAGCGCTCATTTTGGCGGCGCTGCTGTGACGCGCCCCCTTGCCGGTGCCGATTTCTGCCTGGGTGTTGGCCCGGGGGCGCAGCAAAATCATACATCCCTTGAACTTGCCCTGGGTATCGATGACTGTGGCCCCATCCTGTTTGGCAAAATTAATCAATTCCTGGTCAGACAAACGCGCCACATCGGTGCGCAAAATCAAGGTCGAGTGGCTGATTTCCGGGGCATCGGAATGGTCCAGCACGTCATCGGCATTACCCAGCACAAAGATTGCCTCCAGATTTTTTTCAGACATCTGAAAGGCGCAGCGCAAAATACGCTGTACCAGCGCCAGGTCGTAGTTTTTGCGTTGCGCCAGGTGCGAAATCAACTTGTTGGCGTGAGACATATCCTCCGGCGACCAGTCTCCATTTGAATAGCGGCCCACCAGATTACCGTCGGCAAAAACGCGCACCTGCCGTCCGCCCGCCGGGGTAAAGAACACAATGGCATCGCACAATTGAGAGATGGCGGTATGGCGGCTGAACTCCGGCCCCAGCAAAAAATCAGCGGGCATTGGCACGGTTTGCCTGATTTTCAGGCGATGGATACCGCGCAGGTAGCCATGCTTGTCAACTCGGAAGCGCGTTGTAAAACAAGCAGCCGGACACCCGCATCTCGCAAGATAAACCGCAACAAGTTGGGGGCCAGCGCAACGGGCAAGGGCACCACAATGCCCCCGGCCAGCAATCCGGCCACGTAGCTAACCATCCATTCCAGGCTATTGCTTGCCAAAATGGCAACCCGCTCGCCGTGGGCAACCCCCTTGTCCTGAAAAAACCGAACCAGACGCAAGACCAGTTCAAAAAACTGACGGTAGCTGATGGCCTCAAACCGGCGGTTGCGCTTGTATTGAAAGCAGGTGCGGTCGCCGTACTGTTCGATTGAATTCAAGACAAGTTGATTAAGGGTTGTTGTACGTTCAGCCATTGGGTTATTTGCCGGCCGGCTGCACGCGGACCACCGCGCCCAGCTTGTTCACTTCCAAAATCCAGCGGCTGCCAATTTGAAACCGGTTGAACGACTCAACATCATCGGCGGTATAGGTGTACAGGTCGCCATCGGCGTTAAAGGTGATTTCGTAGCTTTCCACCCGCGCCCCTTCGCGCCGCGTTCCGTTCATCGATATATTTTGCGGCCATTGCGGATTAAAATCATCCCCGGACAGCGCCACCCGGTCTGTTACCTGCCATTCATCCACGGTATAGCTGCACCAATCGGCGTAAACCTCAAATTGGCAATCTTGCACCGCTTCGCCGTAGCCGTTGCCCTGGTCGACGGTGTAGGGCGTGCCGCATATTTTTTTGGCGTTTTCAGCGGGTTGGTCCTGAACGCGGTAAACTTTTTGGGTGCAAACGCCCAATACGGCTGTATTCGGCACTTCATCACGCCAGGTTTCGCGCTCCACCGGGGCCAGTTGTTCGATATTGATTGTCCGTTCCCACTGGACGGTCTGAACCCGGCCCGTCAATTCATCGGTTCCCAAAAACAAAAAAGCGCACACGCCCGCCAGGGCCAGCAACACCAGCGCAATACCGATGCCCACCCAGCGGTTCACCGGTTTGGACGGCGCGGGTTCGGCGGCAGGCTCCGGGGCGGGGCGGGCGATGGCGGCGCCGCACTTCGGGCAGGTGGGCACATCCGGGTGAACAAGAAACCCGCAAGAGGGGCAGGGAATTTTCTTGACCGGGCCGGTGCGGTGAGCGCCCAGCACTTCGCCGCGCCGGCGGGCTTCGCCTTCGCTCAAATTGCCGCCGCACTGGGAGCAGGTTTTGGCCGTAGCCGGGTTTCTGGTTCCACAGTAAAAACAGTAGATATCCGGACCTTGTTTGGCTTGCGCCAGCGCGTCGGCATTATCTATCAATTTTTCTTCGGCGGCCTGCTCAAATTTTACGTCTTCCGGCTGGGGCGTTCCGCAATTTTGACACGTTTTTTGCGGCCCCGGATTGCGCGTGCCGCAACTTGGGCAAGTCCATTCCAGTTTCACATAACCAAGCGATTCTTTTGCCATACCAGCTTACTCCTTTTTCCGGTTTTTCCCATTTTACTTAACGATACCAGATTTTTGAAGCGCTTGCAAGCCGGCGGCGCGTAAGAATGTTCCCCAAAATCACGTCCTTGATACAACCTTGTTTGCAACGTCAGGTCTCGCGGCCAAATCCGGTAGAGGTTTTGTAAGCTATGTCACCGAAATTATGGCAAACTTTGCTTAAACTTAACCCAGCTAATCATCAGGAATTAACATGTGATGAATGTTTTGCTTTGCTGGAATATCTAATTGAAATTGCCGCTGCCGACGTTGCGCCCCAAAATGCAGCCGGGGTCAATCGCTTGCAACAGATCGCCGAAACTCATGTGGCGGCCTGCCCGGATTGCCGGCAGCATCATCTGGAACGTCTGCATGAACTGGAGGCGCATTTATCATCAAGCTACCCGCTGCCACCTTCAACCCCATAAGTTTTCCCCACAGGAGCCGATATGATTTCCTCGCCAACCGCATCTCAAGTAACCGTAATGCCAACCGGCAAATGGCGCACGCTGCTGTTGCTGTCGCTGGCCGAACTGCTGGGCATGGCCGTCTGGTTTTCCGCTTCGGCGATTGTGCCCGCCCTGACCACCGTCTGGCAACTGCACGAAGCCGGGCGGGCCTGGCTGACCATGTCGGTGCAGGTGGGGTTTGTGGCGGGCGCCCTGGCCTCGGCGGTTTTCAATCTGGCAGACCGCTTTCCCGCCCGAAATCTGTTTGCGGGTGCGGCATTTTTGGCCGCTTTGTCCACGGCGTTCATCCCCTTGCTGGCGAATGGTCTGGCGGCAGCCCTGGTTTTGCGCTTTTTAACGGGCGTTTTTCTGGCGGGCGTTTATCCGGTGGGCATGAAAATTATGGCAACCTGGACCCGCGAAGACCGGGGGCTGGGCATTGGGCTGCTGGTGGGGGCCTTAACGGTGGGGTCGGCGGCCCCGCATCTGCTGAATATTTTCGGCAGTCTGCAGAACTGGCAGCTTGTGCTGTATCTGGCGGCCGGCCTGGCCGCCCTGGGCAGCTTAATCGCCATTCTCTTTATTAATGAAGGCCCGTATCGCACCCAATCGCCGCCGTTTAACTGGAAATACATCCTCAACATTTTGCGAGAAAAGGACACGATGCTGGCAAACGCGGGCTATTTGGGGCATATGTGGGAACTGTACGCCATGTGGGCCTGGATACCGATTTTCCTGTCAGCCAGCTTTCAGGCTTCCGGCCTGAGCCGGGGCTGGGCCGGGCCGGCTGCTTTCGCCGTTATCGGGGTAGGGGGCCTGGGCAGCCTGATAGCCGGTCAACTGGCCGACAAACTGGGCCGCACCACCATCACCATCGCTTCGATGGTGGTCAGCGGGGGCAGCGCCCTGTTCATCGGGCAGCTTTTCGGCAAAAATCCGGTTTGGCTGATGGCGGTGGCCCTGGTGTGGGGTTTCGCCGTGGTGGCCGATTCGGCTCAATTTTCTGCCGCTGTCAGCGAACTGAGCCGGGCCGAGTACATCGGCACGGCGCTCACGCTTCAAACCAGCCTGGGTTTTTTGCTGACGCTCATCACCATCCGGCTCATTCCCACCCTGCAAGTGTGGGTCGGCTGGGAGTGGGCCTTCGCCTTTTTGGCCGTCGGCCCCATAGTGGGCATTGGGGCCATGGCCGCCCTCAAACGCTCGCCGGCCGCCGCAAAACTGGCCGGAGGGCGGGGCTAGTGCAAGTGATGGGTTGATTTGAATTTAAGCGGATATTCCATCAAACAGAAGATGAAGCCGGCACAATTTTGGTGGATGATACCATTGAAGAAAAGTCCTGCACCGATGAAAGTGAAGATGAAAATGAATGATAATCGTCATCATTTCACTGACAGACAACTGCGGCTTTCTTACCCGTTTCACAACCCCGAACTGAAGCAGCGTTCTGTTCCACAAGGGGATAAAAACCTGGCAAGAATCATCCGCTGCACAAAACAAGGTCTGTCGTTTCATTGCCTGGTTCATCACTTCCTCTCCGAAAACAGTTTGTTTTCAGGAGATTTTACCATAACTTTCTTATCCCGAACTCAGGTTACATGCATACGATAGCAATGGTCGCGTCGAACGTCGCAAAAACAACAAGGTTTCCATCGAAACCCGCTATTATTTATCCGAACCGGCAGGACACGCCAAAACCTTGCTACGGATAGTGCGCACCCATTGGACGATTGAAAATCAATTGCATTGGGTACTTGATGTTGCCTTTGACGAAGACCGATGTCGGGTGCGACAGGGGGATGCCGCACAGAATTTTGCGATTTTACGTCATTGTGCCCTGAACCTGCTCAAACAGGAAACGTCTGCCAAATGCGGCATTCAGGTAAAACGGAAGAAAGCCGGGTGGAGCACAGATTATCTGCTTAAAATGCCGGCAATTTAGTATGCATTTGCCCTAATCAACCTCTTTAAACGGGTTGACAACTATTCCGCCAACATGATATAATTAGCAAAGTTGAAATCAATTATATTTACTAACTGATGTTACGCAGTCTGTAATTTGACAAAATTCTATATCTCACAGTGTGC
>JAJRUC010000456.1 GCA_024278015.1 Chloroflexota bacterium | reverse complement strand
CGGAACTGCCGTTGTGGTATAATGCAGCCACGCTGTTTGTGTATCCATCGCTCTTTGAAGGCTTTGGCCTGCCGGTACTGGAGGCGATGGCCTGCGGCACGCCGGTTATCACCAGCAATGTTTCGTCGTTGCCGGAAGTGGCCGGAGAGGCCGCCGTAACCGTTAGCCCCACCGATACCGCCGCCCTGAGCCGGGCGATGGAGCGCGTTTTTCGCCACCCGGAGCCGGCCCAATCGATGCGGGAAAAAGGGTTGCGCCAGGCGGCCCGCTTTAGCTGGCGGCAGGCCGCCGAACAGACCGCGGCGGTGTATCGCGCGGCCCTGACCCAATTAACATAAAAGAGTGACGTAACTTTGAAAAACGCCCGGCCCGGCCTTTTATACCGACTCTGGAAAACACCGTTGTTCTGGATGGCGACAGACGCCGTTCTGATTAATGTTGCCTTTGCCCTGGCCTATTATGTTCGCTACAGTCTGCAATGGCTGCGGGCGGTAGACCCGGCCAACAACGTGCCGTACACGGCCTTTTTGCCCTTCATCCTGGCCCTGACCATGTTGTTGCTGATTGTGTTTCGGCAAAAGCGGTTTTATCGCCCCAAACGCCGCCTGTCGGCTTTGGATGAGCTGTCCACCATCTTCGACGGCACCACCACCGGCATTGTCATTATGATTGTGCTGGTCTTTGTCTATCGCCCCACCTTCTACTCGCGCATCATCTTCCTTTACGCGGGCCTGTTCATTGTGCTGTTGCTGGGCGCCGGCCGCGTTCTGAAAATAGCGGCGCTGAATCGCTGGCGCAAACAGGGCATCGGCGTGGCCCGCCTGCTGATTGTGGGCGCGGGCGAAATGGCCCGCACCCTGATGCGGGCTGTCGTCGCCAACCCGGAGTTGGGGTATCAGATTGTGGGCTTTGTGGATGACGACAGTTTCAAGGGCCAAACCGACATCGGCCGCTTCGAGGCGCTCGGCCCGGTTGATAACCTTTCAACCCTGTTGCAAGACAAGGACATCGACGAAGTGATTATCACCCTGCCCTGGCAGTACCATCGCAAAATAATGAGCATCACCACCATTTGCGAACGGGAACAAATTCGGGCCAGAATTGTGCCGGACATGTTTCAGATGACCCTGGCCCGCATGGACATTGCCGAAGTGGCCGGTATTCCCATGATTGGCACCAAGCACAGCGCCATCAGCGGTTTTGATTCGATGCTGAAACGGGCCATCGATTTTACGGTGGCATTGCTGGGCTTAATTGCCCTTTCGCCGTTAATGGCCCTCATTGCCCTGGCCATCAAACTTGAATCGCCCGGCCCGGCCCTGTTCAAACAGGAACGGGTGGGCAAAAACGGCAAACACTTCGGCATCTACAAATTCCGGTCAATGGTGGCCGACGCCGAACAGCAAAAAGCCGGTCTGGAACAACTGAATGAAGCCGATGGCCCGCTCTTCAAAATAAAAGACGACCCGCGTCGCACGGGGGTGGGCCGGCTGCTGCGCAAATTCAGCCTGGACGAACTGCCCCAGTTGTACAATGTGCTGCGCGGCGATATGAGTCTGGTGGGGCCGCGCCCCAACATTCCGGCGGAAGTGGAACGGTATCAGGCATGGCACAAACGCCGCCTGGATGTGGTGCCGGGCATCACCGGCCTGTGGGCCGTCAGCGGGCGCAGCGATTTAACCTTCGATGAAATGACCCTGCTCGACATTTATTACATCGAAAACTGGTCGCCCGCCATGGATTTGAAAATTACGCTGCGCACCATCCCCAAAGTTATTACCGGGGCGGGCGCATATTAATCACCTGTGGAGCAAACTATGTTCAGCCTGTCGCCGGCAAACCAACAAAACTTAACCCGTTTCCTCAAGACGATGGTGCAGACGGCCAGTTTCAGTGGTATGGAGGGGGGGCTGGCCCAAGTCTTGAGCGCGGAAATGCAAAAAACCGGGCTGGATGACGTAACCATCGACGATATGGGCAACGTCATCGGCCGGCTGGGCAATGGTCGCGGCCCGAAGCTGCTGTATTACAGCCACATGGACACGGTGGGCATCGGCAATATCAACGCCTGGCAGCACGACCCCTTCAGCGGGATAACGGAAAATAACGTGATGTACGGCCGGGGGGTGGTTGAACCCAAAGGCAGTTTGGCCGGTATGGTCTACGGCGCCAGACTTTTGCTGGAGGCGCAAACAAAACTGAACGGCACCCTGTATATTGTCGGCGGCGTGTACGGCGAATCGGCGGAAGGGGTAGCCATTAAATACCTGCTGGAAGACTGGGGGCTGGAGCCGGACTGGGTGGTCATCGGCGCCCCCACCGACCTGCAAATCAACATTGGGCAGCGGGGCCGGCTGGAAATGCTGGTGACGGTCAACGGCCATGCCTGCCACGCCGCCACGCCCCAACACGGCGTCAACGCCATTTACGGCGCGGCCCGCATCATCTTTTCTTTGGAATTGATGAGCGCCCAACTGGGCGATGACCCGTTTTTGGGGCCGGGCACGCTGGCCGTGACCCACATTGAAAATATTGAGCGCACCAAAAATATCATCCCCGACCGTTGCACCTTCAACATTGACCGCCGCCTGACTCTGGGCGAAACCGAAGCCCACGCGCTGGCAGACGTGCAGAGTTTGCTGGCCAAAGAGGGCATTGAGGGCGCGGTAGAGGTGGCCGAATGCGCTACGGTGAGCTACACCGGCAAAAGTTGCAGCGGCAAAAAATCGTATCCGGCCTGGCTGATGGATGAAAAAGACCCGCTGGTGAAGCGCGCCGGCAAATCTATACAGAAAGTGACCGGCCACAAACCCAAAGCCGGGTGCTGGAATTTTTCGACGGCGGGGGTGTACACCAGTGGCTACGCCGGTATCCCCACCGTCGGGTTTGGCCCCGGCCGGGAACGCCGGGCGCACACGGCCAACGAATATATCAGCTTGCGCGATTGTTTTACGGCGGCCAAAGGCTACGCCCAAATTGCGCGCGATATGCTGAAGTAACTTACGCGCGGCTAACCTGCACCCGGTCAAAATCCCGAACCACCACGGTAGCGGGGAAGACGGCCCGGGCTTCGGCCAGCACGTCCCTTTCCCGGTAACGGCGAGAGAGGTGGGTCAGGTACAATTTTTTAACATTGGCCGTTTTAGCCAGTTGGGCGGCCCGGGCCGCCGTTAAATGCCCGAATTTTTGAGCCATATCCGCCTCAGAGTCAAGATACGTGGCTTCGATGACCATTGCGTCTGCATTTTGCACCACCGGCAGCAAGCCCTCTGTGCTGCCCACATCGGCCATAAAAACCAGCTTCACCCCCGGAATCTCGTCGCCCAGCACCTCATCCGGCAACACAGTGCGGCCGTCGGCCAACGTAACCGCCCGGCCGGCCACCAGGTTCCGGCGCTCCGGGCCGAAGGGTACGCCCAGCGCCTCTGCTTTTTCCGGCACAAAGGGGCGGCGCGTTTTTTCGGCAAAGACAAAGCCGAAACAGCCCGGCCCGCGATGCTGCACCGGAAAGGCGCTTAGGGTAAATGTTTTGTCTTCAAAAACGAGGCCCGGTTTCAAGCGGCGATAATCTATTTGCAGCGGGGGGCGAGCGTTGCCCAAAACCACGTCCTCAATGAGAATTTTCACCCGGCGCAGAGCCGGTTCGCCGCCATAAATTTCGATGTGGTCAATGGCTTCCCAGCGGCCAAAGGTTGAGGCCAGGCCGCCCAGGCCCAGAATATGGTCCAAATGGCCGTGAGTCAACAAAATTTTATCCAACCGCCTGAAGCCCAGGCCGCTTTGCAAAAGCTGGCGCTGGGTTCCCTCTCCGCAGTCTATCAAAAACCGATAGTCCTTGTACATCACCATATTGGCCGACAGGCCGCGATTTATAGATGGCGCAGAAGCAGAAGTCCCAAGAAAAACAAGTTCAAACATAATGTATCCCATCCGTCCGCATCGAACCCGGTTAATGGCCCCATCTTACTTCAATTGTTGGCTTTAATCAATCCGGACGGACATTTTTTGCCGTTTAACAAGCGTCAGATTAGCGGTGGTTTAGCGTCAAGCAGTTTGCCGCAGGTGTGCTATAGTATAACCTGCGGGTTAAAATCAGGGTCGCCCTCAAATTATTTAACAAACCTGAATATTAAATTAACGAAAAGTCTTGAAGTTTAAAGAAAAGTGTTGTAAAATACTTATAAGTCAAACTGTTTTAATGTACTTTTAATAAACATGTGCTACTATCACTATGAGAATTGGTTGACCATCAGTTTCCGGTTTTTATTTACATACTCATGTTACGCAGTCTGTAATTTGACAAAATTCTATATCTCACAGTGTGCATTTTACCCCCTCCCCCTGACCCCCTCCCCCAAAT
>JAJRUC010000455.1 GCA_024278015.1 Chloroflexota bacterium | reverse complement strand
CGGGCGTATCCGCGCCGCCGTCGCCGCCATCATCGCCGAGGGGAAAGTGCGTACCTACGATATGATGAAATTGCGCGGCGCCCCCGATGTGGTGGAAAAAGGCGCGGCTTCAACATCACAAATGGCGGACGCGATTATTGAGAAGTTTTAAATCCCCTCCCAACCCTCCCCTTGAAAAGGGGAGGGCGTTCCCTCTCCCTTGGGGGAGAGGGACAGGGAAAGGGTGAAAGGAACAAAATGACCGTACAATCTCTTTGGGGCGAAGAACTCGCCTGGATTGAAGATACCGACCTGCGCGAGAAGACCGCGCGGGTGTGGCAGTTGGCGCTGGAACGGAGCGTCCTTTCGGCGGAAGATTTGCACCGCATCCCCTTCACACTGAAGGCGGGACCCGATATGCGCGTCAGTTTTATGGCGCACAAACGCGCCGTGGTTCACGTGGCGAAGGCAGCCGCGTTGAAAATGCAACACTTTTTTGGGGATGATTTACCCGTCAATTTGGATGTCGTCGTCGCCGGGGCGATTCTGTGCGATGTGGGCAAACTGCTGGAATATGAGCTGGACGAAACGGGCGAATCGGTGCAGGGGGCGTATGGCAAATATGTGCGCCATCCCTTTTCCGGCGTATCGCTGGCGGAAGAATGTGGCATCCCCCCCGCAGTGACGCACATCATCGCCACCCACGCCGCCGAGGGCGACCTCATCAAACGCACCACCGAAGCGTACATCGTCCATCACGCCGATTTCATGACCTTTTTGCCGTTCAAGGAACGGTTGGAAGTGTAGAATTTACCCCCTCCCCAACCCTCCCCCTTTAAGGGGGAGGGAGTCGCCGCAGGCGACGGGAGAGGGACACAAGGAGTACCCATGCCCCAAACGCTCATCGAAAAGATTATCGCCGACCACAGCGACCAAAAAACCGTGAAACCGGGCGACATTGTGGACATCTCCATTGATGTGCGCGTAGCGCGCGATTTCGGCGGCCCGAATGTGGTCAAAAACCTGCGGGAACACCATCTGCCGATTGATGACCCGGCCAAAACCTTCTTCACCTTCGACACCAACCCCACCGGCTCTGACCAGAAATACGCCGCCAATCAGCATCTGTGCCGGGTGTTTGCCCGCGAGCGGGGCATCAAGGTGTACGACATCAACGCCGGTATCGGCACGCACACCGTTATTGACGCAGGGCTGGTGGTTCCGGGCGCAACCGCCGTCTCCACCGATTCGCACGCCAACATTCTGGGGGCCATCGGCGCGTTTGGGCAGGGGATGGGCGACCGGGACATCGCGGCGGTGTTCGCCTTCGGCGCGGCCTGGTTCAGCGTGCCCCCCTCGGTAAAACTGACGCTTACCGGCGCGCGGCCCGCCAACGTCTCTGCAAAAGATATTGTGCTGAATTTGCTCAACCATTTCGGCGCAAACCGGCTGCTCGGCTGCGCGGTGGAACTGTACGGCGACGCGGTGGACGCGCTGACGCTGGATGAACGCATCACCATCGCCTCAATGGGTACGGAAATGGGGGCGATTGCCCTGCTGCTCACCCCCTCGGCGGCGGTGATGGCATACTGCGAAGCCCGCGCCGGGCGCAAACTCGCCCCCGTCGCCGCCGACCCCGACGCCGAATACGCCCACAAATTTACGCTCGACATCAGCCAATTTGCGCCGATGGTCTCTCGCCCCGGCCACCCTGAAGACACCGTGCCGGTCATGGAAATGGAGCAGATTAAAATTGATTCCGCCTTTGTGGGCAGTTGCACCAATGGCCGCATCGAAGATTTGCGCGAAGTGGCCCGCATTTTGCAGGGGAAAAAAGTTGCCCCCGGCGTGGTGCTGAAAATTGTGCCCACCACCGATGCCGTGTGGCGGCAATGTCTGGATGAGGGGCTGTTCGCTATCTTCAAGGAAGCGGGGGCGTTGGTGGGCAACGCCGGCTGCGCCGGGTGCGCCGCCGGTCAAATCGGGCAGAACGGCCCCGGCGAAGTGACCATCAGCAGCGGCAATCGCAATTTTGCGGGCAAACAGGGCAAGGGAGAAGTTTATCTCGCCGGCCCGGCGCAGGTGGCGGCCTCGGCGGTGGCGGGCTACATCACCACCCCCGCTGCAATTCCCGCCCGCCCGGCGGTCTTCATCCCCGTGCTGAGCGAACCGAAGCCGGTTGGCCCCGCCCAAAAACGCGCCGACGCCGCCAAACCGACCGCGCTGGAAGGCAAAGTGTGGCTGGTGCAAGCGGACAACATCGATACCGACATGATTTTCCACAACCGTTATTTAGCCATCACCGATATGGCGCAAATGGGGCAATATACCTTCGACAACCTGCGCGGCTGGGAAGATTTTGCCCAAAAAGCCGGGCCGGGCGATATTATCATTACCGGCAAAAATTTTGGCGCGGGCAGTTCGCGCCAGCAGGCGGTGGATTGCTTCAAAGCGCTGGGGGTGCAAGCCATTCTGGCCGAATCTTTCGGCGCAATTTACGAGCGCAACGCCATCAATGCCGCCTTCCCCGTGTTGACATTTGACTCAATCGCCCCGTTGGGGCTAAAACAGCGAGACCGCGTGCGGCTGGATTTGCAAAACGGAACCTTGACCAATTCGGAAAATGGGCAAAGTATTCCGGTGCGGAAATTTTCGTCCGTGCAGATGACAATTTACCGGCGCGGCGGATTGTTGGGATAGCCGTAAAAAGTAAAAAGTGAAGAGTGATGTGACAACTCTGCAACCTTGAAACGGAGTTAAAAATGGGACAAACATTCGTCGAAAAAATCTTCGGCGCGGCGGCGGGCAGCATCGTTTTCAAAAAGCCGGATTTGGTGCTGTCGCACGATAATACTGCGAGCATTGCCAAAACCTTCGCCCAAATGGGCGGCGAGCGGGTGTTCGACCCCGCGCAACTGGTGAACATTCTTGACCACAATGCCCCGCCCACCACCGCCAAACTGGCAAACGATTACGCCGCCATCCGCGAATTTGTGGCGTTTCAGGGGGTGGAAAAATTCCACGACGCGGGGGAGGGCATCTGCCATCAATTAATGAGCGATTACGCCCGCCCCGGTATGATTATCGTCGGCAGCGACAGCCACACCTGCACCAGCGGCGCGTTCAACGCCTTTGCCGCCGGCATTGACCGCACCGAAACGGCGGGCATCTGGCGGCGCGGCGAAACGTGGTTCCGCGTGCCGGAGACCATTAAAATTACCCTGCGCGGCGCGTTGCAAAAGCCGGTGGCCGCCAAAGATGCGGCCCTGTGGATTATGGGCATGATTGGCTCGGACGGGGCAAATTATATGTCCATTGAATATCACGGCGCCGGCGTGGCAACCCTTTCAATGGCGGAACGGATGACGCTGGCGAACCTGGCCTCGGAAATGGGGGCCAAGAACGCCGTCTTCCCGCCCGACGCGACGCCGGCGAAGTTCCTCGGCGAGGAAATTGCCGGCGGCGTGTGGGCCGACCCCGATGCCCGGTATGCCCGCGAAATCGAGTTGAATCTGGACGGGATTTTCCCGGTTGTGGCCGCGCCGCACCACGTTGATAACGTCAAAAGTATCGCTGCTGTGGCGGGGCTTCCAATTCAGCAGGGATTAATCGGCACCTGCACCAACGGCCGGCTGGAAGATTTGAAGATTGCGGCGGACATTGTGCGCGGCAAAAAAATTGCTTCCGGCTTCCTGCTGCTCATCGGCCCGGCCTCGCGGCAGGTGTACCTGCAAGCCATCCGCGACGGCATCATCGAAACGCTGGTGGAAGCGGGCGCGAACATCCTCTCGCCGTCGTGCGGGCCGTGTCTGGGTACGGGGCAGGGCATCCCCGCCGATGGCGACAATGTGCTGTCCACCGCCAACCGCAATTTCAAAGGCCGGATGGGCAACAAAAACGCCAACCTGTATCTGGCATCCCCGGCCACTGTGGCCGCTTCTGCGCTGACGGGCGTTATCACCGACCCCCGCGCCGTGGCCGGCGCGGAGGTCTGTCCCTTTGCCAAAAAACAGAGCGCCACGGTGGATATTTCCGCCGGAGACGACCGCCGTTTTGATGGCGTGTGGGCGTATCAGGATGCGGATAATCTGAACACCGACCAGATGTTTGCCGGCAACCTGACTTACGCCATTTCCGGTGCGGAACCGGAAAAAATTGCCCCCCATCTCCTTGCCGGGTTCGATGAAAGTTTCGCGGCGCGGGTGCAGCCCGGCGATGTGCTGCTGGGCGGCGAAAATTTCGGCTGTGGCTCCTCCCGCGAGCATCCTGCGGTGGGGCTGGCCCATGCCGGCGTGAAAGCGGCCATCGTCAAATCGGTGGGGCGCATCTTTTTCCGCAGCGCCATTAACCAGGGTTTGCCCGTTATTGTGCTGCCGGAAGCGGTGGCGGCCTATCACCCCGGCGACGCGGTGGCGGTGGATTTGGCGGCGGGTGTTGTTTCGGTGGGCGGAAATGAATTCCATTTTGCGCCGTTGCCTTCCAAATTGATGGAAATTCTGGAAGCGCGTGGTCTGGTGCGGTGGATGAAGCGGGGGGCAAGTTAGCCGAAGTGCGTTTATCATTATCCGGTCTGATTTTCATCTTAATCGTGTCGGCAACCGCTTGCGGCCCGACGCAGACCCCGGCAGCCGATGACGGCGTTTTGCTGGTGGCGGCTGCTTCTGATTTGCAATTTGCCTTCACTGAAATCGGCGAAAAGTTTGAGCAGGAAACCGGGCAGAAAACGCAATTTATATTCGGTTCCACGGGTAATTTGACCACTCAGGTTGAAAACGGCGCCCCCTACGACCTGCTGGCGGCGGCCAATGTGGGCTACATCGACCGCCTCAACAAAAACGGTCTCATCATCTCCGATACCCGGCAAATGTACGCCCAGGGCCATCTGGTTTTGGCCGTCAATCGACGGGCCGGGGTGCAGGCCGTTCAACTGGAAGATTTATTGGACCCCGCCGTAACCCGCATCGCCATTGCCAACCCGGCCCACGCGCCGTATGGCCTGGCAGCCCAGGAAGCATTGCAAAGCGCCGGGTTGTGGGAGGCTCTCCAGCCGAAGCTGGTGCTGGGCGAAAATGTGCGCCAAACCCTGCAATTTGTGCAAACCGGCGACGTTCCGGTTGGCCTTGTGGCTTTGTCGGTGGCGGATGCGCCGGAAATAACCTGCACGCTTGTCCCAACTGCCTTGCACCGGCCCCTTAATCAGGCCGTGGCGATTATTACGGGCACGCCTCACGAAACCACGGCCCGCGCTTTTATTGAGTTTGTCAATAGCTCCGCCGGTCGGGAAATTATGAAGCGGTACGGGTTTTTGCTGCCGGGCGAGTTTTGATGGCCGCTTTCGAATGGTCTCCGTTGTGGCTTTCTTTACGGGTGGCTTTGCTGGCGACAGCGTTGGTGTTGGCCGCCGGTATTCCGTTGGCGTGGCTGCTGGCTCGCCGTAATTTTCCGGGCAAGGACGTACTCGGCGCGGTGGTTTCGCTGCCGCTGGTGTTGCCGCCCACCGTGTTGGGCTACTATCTGCTCATTTTGCTGGGCAATCAAAGTGTGCTGGGGCGGTGGCTTAATCGGGTGGGATTTCCGCTGGTTTTTACGTGGCGCGGGGCCGCCGTAGCCGCCGCCGTGGCTTCGTTTCCGCTGTTATTCGAGACCGCCCGCGCCGCTTTTGAAAGCATTGACCCCCGTCTGGAGGCGATTGCCCGCACGCTGGGGCGCCCCAACCTCTTTATTTTTTGGCGAATCACGCTCCCTTTGGCCTGGCGCGGCATTTTGGCCGGTCTGGCCCTAACCTTCGCCCGCGCTCTGGGTGATTTCGGGGCGACGTTGATGGTGGCGGGCAATATCCCCGGTCGCACCCAAACCATGTCGCTGTATATTTACGATTTGGTTCAGGCCAACCGGCAAAATCAGGCGAACCAGGTGGTTTTGATTATGACCATTGTGGCCGTCAGTATGCTGCTGACGGCTCGCCTGGCGCGGCGGGCGGTGAAATAGCCCCATGCTCGAACTTCGATTGCGCAAACGGCTGAAAAATTTTGACCTGAACCTGGCATTGTCTGCGCCGAAAGGGATTACCGCCCTGTTTGGGCCTTCCGGCGCGGGGAAAAGTATGACCCTGGCCTGCGTGGCCGGGCTGGCTCAGCCCGATGCGGGCCGGATTGTCCTCAACGGCGAGGTGTTGTTTGACGCCGACCGGAATATCAATCGCTCTCCACAGCGCCGTTGGGTGGGCTATGTGATGCAAGACTATTTGCTGTTCCCCCACATGACGGTGGCCCAAAATATTGCCTTCGGGCTGACCCGCCGGTCTCGCGCCGAGAAAAAAGACATTGTCGCCGATGCGCTGCGGCGGATTGGATTGGCCGGCTTTGAGCGGCGTTTGCCCGCCGAATTAAGCGGCGGACAGCAGCAGCGCGTTGCCCTGGCCCGCACCCTGGTCACCAATCCCCGCATGTTGTTGCTGGATGAGCCGTTCTCCGCCCTGGATGAATCGACTCGCGCCCGCCTGCACCGCGATGTGCTGCGTTTGCGGGCCGAACTGGATATTCCCATTCTGTTTGTGACCCACAATCTGGCCGAAGCGTATCGTCTGGCCGATAATATCGCCGTGCTGGAGGCCGGGCATCTGCTGCAATTCGGCCCCCCGGAAACGGTGATCTATCATCCCACCAGCCGGACCATCGCCAAACTGACCGGCGGCAGCAACTTTTTCAAGGGGCGGGTGGTGGCCCATTCCCCGGCGGAAACCGTGCTGCAAGTGGGGCAGGTGCAACTTGTGGCCCCCCCGGCTCCGGTGCGGGCCGAGGCGGTGGTGGGGTTGTCCATTCGCGCCGAGCGGGTGATGCTCATTCGCAAAGACGGGCCGGGCGGCCGGCGCGAAAATCAGGTGCAGGGCCATATCGTCAACGAGTTGACCGACGGCTTCAATTATACCCTGTTTCTGCGGCTGGATGACGGCCGGCGCTTGCAAAAAGGGGGCTACGATCTGGAAATCAAGTTGCCCGCTTATGTTTATGAACGTTTGGGCATTGCTCATGAGAAACGATGGGCCGTAACCATCAAACGCCGCGCCATCCACATTTTTTAAGAAACTCCCTCCCCTCCCCCCACAATTGAATTTGAAGTTACGTCGATTCTATTGTATTATTACGGCTAATACCTGATTTTTGATAACAGAATAGATTGACCCTGACCTGGATATGATACTGTATGCAAGGAGGTGCAAGCCGGAAAAAACTGTGGCAGCATAATTCTATGTGTTGGAAAAACTATCGGCTTCACGATTCATTAAAGCCGAAACCTGTTTTCAGAGGAGGATGAAAGCAATGTTCAAGAAAGCCGGATTTTTACTGATTATCGCTGTGATGACAAGTGCGCTTGCCGCATGCGGCGGCGCAAGTACGACCGG
>JAJRUC010000454.1 GCA_024278015.1 Chloroflexota bacterium | reverse complement strand
GTGGGTGGCGGCCTTCATCTTCTTTTTTATGGTGATGATGACCCTGGGCGAGAAGAAGCAGGACCGCTATATTTTGCCCGTCTACCCCATGCTCGATGTGGTTGCGGCGGCGGGGCTGTGGCATTTCGCGCGTCGCGGTTCGGCGCGCCGGCAGACCGGGCTGTTGGCGGCGGTGTTGGTGGTCAACGGCGCCCTGGCGGTGTGGTCGCTGCCGTACACCTTTGCCTGGTACAACCCGCTGCTGGGCGGGGCGAAAGTTGCCGCCCAAACCGTCACCATCGGTTGGGGCGAAGGGCTGAACGAAGCGGCGGCCTATCTGAACAAAAAACCGGATGCCGCCCACTTGAAGGCGTCATCGTGGTACGGCTCTACCTTTGCCCCCTATTTTCGGGGGGAGACGATTCGCTATTCTGACCAGAAGGGCAACGCCCTGGCCGGCAATTACATCGTTTTTTATGTGAATCAATTGCAGCGACATTACCCCGATGACGAAATTTGGCGCTACATCAATGACCATTTCTCGCCGGAAAAAATCATCCGCATTAATGGCGTGGATTACGCCCGGGTTTTCCCCGCGCCGGGCATTGGGCATTATGTGGAAGACCAGAAATATTCCGGCATTGCCGGTTTGCTGGGCTGGGACTGGCCCGGCAGCCCCTCGCCGGATGGCGGCCCGGTGCAGGCCGGCGCGACGCTCCCCCTTTCGCTCTTTTGGGAGAATCTGGGCAAACAGCCCGATGAACCCTTCTTTGTGCGGCTCATCGGCGCCGACGGCGATGTGTGGGCCGAAGGAACCACCGCCCCCACCGCCGAATTTGCCGACGCGGGGTTATGGCGGCCCGGCCAAATCATCGAAGAGCGGGGCGCGTTGCCCCTGCCCGCCGATACCCCGCCCGGCGACTACAGCCTGCAAATCGGCTTTTACACCCAGGCCGTGCCGCAGGGCGAACTGACCTTCCCCACCGCCAACGCCCCCCTCAACGCGCCGTTGCAGACCATCGCTGTGCGGGCCGGGGCCGCGTCGGCGGCAGAGGCGGGTTTGCCGCTGGACAATTTGCGCCTGCTGACCCCCGCCCCGGACATAAAAATTCAGGCCGGCGCGCTCAATTTCGATGTGCGCTGGCTGGCCCCCCAAAAAACCGCGCGCGTTTATCAGGCCGAATTTGCGCTGCTGGATGAAACCGGCGCGGCCCGCTGGACGTGGCCCGCCCGCCCGCTCATTCCCTTTCTGCCCACCGATGCGTGGCCGGCGGGCGTGGCGTTGTGTTCCCGGTGGCATTTGCCCCTGACCGACCCGCGCGCGCCCGGCGGCGCGTTTCAATTGCAATTGCGGCTGCTGGATGAAACGGGCGCAATCGCCGCCGAACAGACCCTCGGCGCGGTGATGCTGCCCGGACGGGTGCGGAATTTTGCCCTGCCGCAGCCCGAAATCCCGCTTGATGCCGCGCTGGGGCCGGGAATTGCTCTGCTTGGCGCCGACGGCGTTTTGTCGCAACTTACCCCCGCCATCAACCTGCCGCTAACGCTGTATTGGCGGGCCGTCGCCCCGGTGGAAGATAATTTCACCGTTTTTGCGCAACTGCTGGCCCCCGATGGAACAGTGATTGCCCAGCAGGATGCGCCCCCGCTGGCAGGCAATGCCCCCACCGGCGCGTGGACTCCCGGCGAAATTATCGCCGATGCGCACACCCTGCCTGTGCCCGCCAACCTGCCGCCGGGCGAATACCGGCTCATTACCGGCATGTATTTTTGGGAAACCGGCCGGCGTCTGCCTGTGGCGCAAAACGGCGCTCAAGCCGATTTCGCAGTGGTGGCAACATGGAATCAGCCATGAAACCCGAAACCCAAAGCCTGAAACAGGAAGCGCCCTGTCTCGTTCTGTTGACCATCATCTTGCTGGCGGGCGGCTGGCTGCGTTGGCGTTTCATTCAAACGGTCAACCCGTACCCCGATGAGTTTGTGACCCTGCTGGCGATGGACATGATTCGACAAAAGGGGCTGCCCGTTCTGCCGTCCGGCCTGTTTTACGACCACGGCTTGCTGTATTCGTATATCGCGGCGGGGGCGTCGCTGCTGGGCGCTCCGCTGCTGTGGGGGCGATTGACCAGTTGGGTTTTCGGCATGGCGACCATCTCGCTGACGTATTTTGCGGGCAGGCGATGGTTCTCGCCGTTGGCCGGCCTGCCGGCGGCGGCGGGGCTGGCCCTGGCGCCGAGCGCCATTCAGTGGAGCGGGCGGGTGCGCATGTACGCCCTGTTGCAACTTTTGGTTTTGTCGGCGCTGTGGTTCGCCGGCGAACACCTGTTTCGGGAAAAGAGGCGGGCGGGCTGGGCGGCCGTCGGCGCGTATTTGGCCGCTTTGCTCACCCAGTTTGTGTCGATTACCCTGCTGCTCCCCCTGGTTTTGCTGGAAACGTGGTATTCGGCCAAACGCAACCGGCATTTTTGGACGGACGCCCGCTGGCAACTGAAGATGGCGGCCTTCGGCGGAGCGGCAATTGTCGCTTTTTTGGTGAAGCGGGCCGGGCAGCCGAAAGGCGTTGCGCCGCTGGCCCAAACCAATCCCGTCAGCGGCATTTGGCAGGTGTTGCAAATTTACGCCGATTTTTCGCCGGACGTGGCCGGCAGTTGGGCCGCGCTGTCGCCCTTTTTCACCCGGCCCCCCGCCGCGCTCTTCAGCCTGTTTGCCGTAGCCGCGCTGGTCATCGGGGGGGGATATTGGCTTGCCGGGAAAAAAACGGCGCAATTTTCCTTCGCCGGATTATTGGCGGTTGTGTTGCTGATGACCACCGCCATCATGCTTTTTTTTGTGGCCCCGGACCGCCGCGACGACAAATATCTGTTCATGCTGCTGCCCGCGCTGCTGCTTTTGGGGGCGCAGGGAATGTCGCTGCTGTGGCGGCTGGTGGCGGGGCAATACGCCGCCTCGGTTTGGGCGCGGGGGGCGCTGGTTGTGGCTCTCATTGTGGGGATGGGCGTTTATTCGCGTAGTGAAATCAAGACGTTATTGGCCGATGCCGGCGAAGATTACGCCACGGCTTTCGGTTACGTGCAAAATCACCGGCAGGCCGGCGAGGCGGTGCTGACCGGCACTCCGGCGGCGGCGTACTACTATTTGGGTCGAAACGACTATTACGCCGTGCAGGCGGGCGGCATTTACGATTACCGCATTTTGACCACCGCCGCCGGGCAGCAGGTGGAACGCTGGCTCGGTTCGCCGTGGCTCAATTCGGCGGCAGGGCTGAACGCGGCCTTTCGCCGGCAGCCGGTGTGGCTGGTTTTGGAACGCTGGGGCTTGCTGGTGCAATATTACCGGCCCCTTTTTATGCAAAATATTCTGGCCCAAACCGAATTTATGCGGGAGGACAACGGCGTCATCGTCCTGAAATCGCTGCCGGAACCGCGCCCCTTGCGCCCGGACCCCGCCGTCCCCGCCGAAGCGCGGCTGGTCGGCGCGGCGGGAGACAATGGTCAACTGAAACTGCTGGGCTACACCCTGGAAGGCAATCGGCTGACCCTGTATTGGCAGGCCCAACAGCCGTTGGCCTTTGATTATACCGTGTTTGTGAACGCGCAAACGCCCGCAGGCGAAACCGTCACCCAGGTTGACCATCGCCCGTTGGGCAGCGTTTTCCCCACCACCCTGTGGCCCGCCGGCGAAACCGTGCGCGAAACGAGCGTCCTGTCGCTGCCGCCGGGCGACTACCGGCTGCGGGTGGGCATGTATCGGCTGGAAACGGGCGAGCGGCTGTGGGTGCCGGATGATACCACTATGCAAAATATGGTCGATTTGGGCGGGATAGCAGTGAAAAATGAAGAGTGAAAAGTGAAAAATTCGATTGGTAAATCTCCAATCTCCAATAACCAGCCTCTAATCACTGACCATCAAAAACCCGCTGCGAATATTATGCTGTGGCTGGTCATCATCCTGTTTGCTGCGCTTTTGTCTGCGCTGGCGCTGAACCGCCATGCCGCCTTTGAAACCAACGGCTTCGATTTGGGGAACGTCAATCAAGCTGTGTGGAACTCGGCGCGCGGGCAGGTGCTGGCCTTCACCAACATGGCCCCGCTCACCAACCGGCTGGCCCTGCACGTTGAGCCGGTTTTGCTCCTTTTTGCGCCGTTCTATTGGTTGGGCCTGGGTGGCCCGCAATTGTTGCTGGTGGCCCAGGCGGTCATTGTGGCGTTGGGGGCGTGGCCGTTGTTCCGCATCGCCGCGCCGAAAATCGGCAATTGGGGCGCGTTGGTGGTAGCGACGGCCTACCTGCTTTACCCCGCCCTGCAAGCCGCCGTCCTGTTCGATTTTCATGCGGTGACGCTGGCCCCCACATTTTTGTTGTTCGCTTTTTATTATCTGGAAATATATTTGGGGCATATTGCGCCGCCTGCGTCTCACTCGCCAAAATTTTTCATTTTTCATTTTTCATTTTTCATTATTCTGGCCCTGGCCTGCAAAGAAGACGTCGGGCTGGTGGTGGCGATGCTGGGCGTCGTCGTCGCGCTGAAATATCGCCGTGTCAAGCCCGCCGCCGCCCTCTTCTTCGGCGGATTGGTCTGGTCGCTGGCGGCAATTTTGCTGGTGCAGCCCATGTTCGCCGCCGGGGGCAACATTCAGGGCAACCGCTACGCCTGGCTGGCAGAGGCGCTCATCACCCCCAATTTGCTGTGGGAGCATTTCCGGGCCGTCAATTTGCCCCGCTATTTTTGGCAATTGCTGGCCCCCACCGGCGGACTGGCTCTTCTTTCGCCGCTGATGCTGTTGCCGCTGCTGCCGGAATTAGCCGTCAACCTGCTCAGCGCCCACGCCTTCCAGTGGCGGGTAGAGGAGTTTCACTACGCCGCCCCAATGGCCCCCTTCATTTTTATCGCCACAACGGAAACAATTCAAAAGATAAAATTCAAAATTCAAAATTTTTTACTACTCACTATTTTACTACTCGTTTCCGCCATAGTCTACCATTATTTTCGCGGCTTCACCCCGCCGGCGCGCCCCTTTCAATGGCGACCCGTCGCCGCGCACCAGCAACTCGGCGCGGAAATGGCCGCCGCCATTCCCCCCCAAATCCCCCTCTTTGCTCCGCTCAACCTCAACCCGCACGTCAGCAGTCGCCCCGCGCTGCATCAGGATTTTGATGACATTGCGCCCGAAGACTGGCTGTGGCTGGATGTGGCGAGCTTGCCCAACCAAAACGGCATCCAGCAATTTATCCGCGATGAGCTTTTGCCGCGCTATGAAACCGTTTGGGCAACCGACGGCTATTTGCTGCTGAAGCCACCGAAAACAGCGGCCGGCGGTCAGCCTTCAGCCTTCAGCGGGGAGTTTCTTTCCTTCACTCAACCGATGCGTCCGCCGCAGTACCCCCTTGCGGTGCAATTTGGGGGTGCGCTGGCTCTGACCGGCTTCGATTTGCGTTTTAACCGCGCCGAGACGGTGCGGGTGACAACTTTTTGGCGAGTGTTGGCCCCACCGCCCGCCGGCTTGCAGCCGGTCCTGTTTTTGCTGGACGCGG
Source organism: Chloroflexota bacterium (assembly GCA_024278015.1). Taxonomy (GTDB): domain Bacteria; phylum Chloroflexota; class Anaerolineae; order 4572-78; family 4572-78; genus JAJRUC01. The sequence goes on along the minus strand of JAJRUC010000454.1, from coordinate 1,739 downwards.
CCGGCAATCCGGTGGGAGCCACTTCCGGCGATACGACGGCCACGCTGGTATGGTATCCGCCGGAAGAATGGCGGGCGGGCGATGAAGTTGTCGTCACCTTCAACGCCCTCAATTGGGATACCCGCAACCACCCGGCGTACCGGCTGGCAGTGGGCGTAACCACTGCCGTCAACCCGTGGGATGTGGGCGCGCGCCGGCTGCCGCAGGTGCGGCAATCGCCCTTCGCCGCGCATTACGCCGCCGACCGCACGCTGGTGGAACTGGCCCGCTTCCGACAAGTGGCGGGTATGCAAACCGGCGCGCCGCCCGCGCGAACGTTTTCCGCCCCGAAGATGGGCTATCAGCTTGATGCAAATTTTGGCGGGCAGGTGCGGTTGGTGGGCTACGATGACCCGCAGGTTTCGGCGGATGGTCTTTCGGTGCGCCTGGTGTGGCAGGCCGTCGGTAACGGGCCGGGCGACTGGACGCGGTTTGCGCAGGTACTCGGCGCGGACGGCGCGGTGCGGGCGCAGAATGATTCGCCGCCGCAAGGGGGAACCTATCCCACCGCGCTGTGGCAAGCGGGTGAATTTGTGGCGGAGACGGTGCGTATTCCGTTGGAAAATCCGTTGCCGGCGGGCGCGCATTCGCTGCTGGTGGGGCTGTACAATCCCGTCGATGGCGGGCGGTTGCCGTTGGCTTCGGGGGGCGATTATGTCGAAATCCGGTTTTCGGGGCGTTGAGGGCTACGCATTTTGGCTGATTTTTGGGGATAAACCGCCAATTTCACCGTATCGACCGGCGCATAATTTGGAATTTTGGGGACGATGATTAAAATAGGAACGTCGATTGACAATAAATATGCTAATTTTGTGCGATGAGGATATATAATTATGCAACAACCCAACCAATTCAAGCCGGTAAAACAGAAACCCACCGGCAACAAGTGGCTGCCCTATGCGCTGGGCGGGGCGGTTGCCCTGGCCCTGGTTTGCGCCCTGGGGTTTGTGGTTTATGCCGTTTTCTTTTTTAACTCCAATCAGCCCGAAACCCCGGCTGCCGCCACGCCAACGGTGAATATGGTCTCGTTTGTGACCCCCACCCCGGCAGACCGGCAGCCCGCCCAGGCCCAAACCGTGCCGGATGAGGCCACCTCCATGCCGACAGAGGCAGCCCCCACCGCGTCGCCGCAAAATACCGCAGAGCCGACCATTCCGCCTCCCGTCGAAACCCAACCCACCGAACCGCCCGCCCCGGTTCAGCCCACCGGCCTGGCGCCGATGGCCTCGCCCGATTACGGCATTCAGGCTTTTTTGTACTGGCGCTCGGAAACGGCGGAACGCGACCTGCAACTCATCAACGATATAAAATTCAACTGGGTGAAGCAGGAATTTCCCTGGCGGGAAATTGAGGGCGCGGGCAAGGGCCAGTACGACTGGAGCAATACCGACCGCATGATGGACCAGATTGACGCGCACGGCTTGAAGGTCATCGCCCGCATCAGCACCCAACCGGAATGGGCCGGCGGTAACTATCCCGAACTCGGCCCGCCCAATAATTATCAGGATTTTGCCGATTTTCTGACGGCATTGTCTACCCGCTACAAAGGCCGCATCGACGCCTATCAAATCTGGAATGAGCCGAACCTGGCCCGCGAGTGGGGAGAACGCCCCCCCAGCCCGGCTGAATATACGGCCCTGCTCAAAATCTCGTATCAGGCCCTGAAAGCGGTAGACCCGCAAGCCTGGGTTATTACCGCC
>JAJRUC010000022.1 GCA_024278015.1 Chloroflexota bacterium | reverse complement strand
GCCGGTTTTTGTAGGGGCGACTCTTGTGGTCGCCCAAATTCGGGCTGAAACACAGGGCAACCACAAGGGTTGTCCCTACCCCGAACCAACATATATCAGTGAAAAACCATGTTCGTTTGTGACGCAGTTGAGTATAGATGCGCTTGCCCTGCCGATGGGGCCGGGTTGTTTGCTGGGCGGAGTATGCTATAATGCAGGCTTAACAATAAAGGAACGGGCCGCAAAGATTTTATGGGCCGATAAATGCCATGCTTGATTCAATACCCGATGAATTGAAGAAAACCGGCGGGGGCAGCCTGATTGAAAGCCCGCTGCTTATCATTAAAGACGCCGTTGTTTTTCCAAAAATTATGACCCCCTTGCTGGTGGTACAGCCCATAGACCTGGAAACCATTGACGCTGTGTACGGCAATAATAGCGATTTGATTATCGTGACCCAGCAAACCGGGGCGGACATCCCTACCCCGGACGATGTCTACAAAATCGGGGTGCGCGCTTCGATTGTGCGTATGCTGAAGTTGCCGGACGGGACGGCCAATTTGTTGCTGCAAGGCCACGAGCGCGTAAAAATTGTCAATTGGCTTCAGACAGACCCGTACCACATTGTTCAGGCCAAACAGGTTGAGGCCGGGCTGGAAACAGACGGCGCGGGCGAACTGGCCCTTTCGATTGAAGCCCAGATGCGGGCCGTGATGGCCCTGTTTGAAAAGTGCGCCCAACTTCACCCCCATATCCCTGAAGACGCGCTGATTGCCGCCAACAATATTGATTCGCCCGGCTGGCTATCTGATTTGATTGCCTCTATTCTTGATTTGAACGTGGCCGTCCGCCAGGAAATTCTGGAAATCACCGAGCCGCTGCTTCGCTTGCAGCGCATAACCACCGTATTAGCCAGAGAACTGGATGTCCTTGAACTGGAAGACCGCATCCAAAATCAGGTGCAGCAAGAAGTAGATAAAAGCCAGCGCGATTTCTTTTTGCGAGAGCAAATTCGGGTGATGCAAACCGAATTGGGGGAAACCGACGGGTTTCAACTGGAAATCAATGAACTGCGCGCCCAAATCAGCGCCCTGAATTTGCCGCAGGAAACTCGCCAAAAAGCCGCAAAAGAATTAAGCCGCCTGGCCGCCATGCCGCCGCTGGCCCCGGAAGTGGGCATCATTCGCACCTATCTGGACTGGCTGCTTGACCTGCCCTGGACCGAAGCCACAGCAGACAACCTGGACATTAATCACGCCGAACAGGTTCTGAACCAGGGGCATTACGGCTTGCAGCGCGTCAAAGAGCGCATTTTGGAATATATGGCGGTACGCGCCCATATTGATGACCCGCGCAAACTTCGCAGCCCCGTTTTGTGCTTTGTGGGGCCGCCCGGCACAGGCAAAACCTCGCTCGGCAAATCGATTGCCGAAGCATTGGGCCGTAAATTTGTGCGCATCAGTCTGGGCGGCATCCGCGACGAAGCGGAAATCAGAGGCCATCGCCGCACCTATATTGGCGCCATGCCGGGCCGCATCATCCAAACCATGAAGCGGGCCGGGGTTATCAACCCCCTTTTTATGCTGGATGAAATTGATAAACTGGGCATTGATTACCGGGGCGACCCGACCGCCGCCCTGCTGGAAGTGTTGGACCCGGAACAAAACAACAGCTTCTCTGACCATTATCTTGATTTGCCGTATGATTTATCGCAAACGCTGTTTGTCACCACCGCCAACATGGTCGATACCATTCCGCTGCCCCTGCTGGACCGCATGGAAGTAATTGACTTTGCCGGGTACATTGACCAGGAAAAGATAGCCATTGCCAAACAATTTTTAATACCGCGCCATTTTGAAGAACACGGCCTGGCAGCCGGCAGCCTGGTTTTTACCGATGCAGCCCTGCAACGCATTGTGCGGTCATACACCTACGAATCGGGCGTGCGAAATTTGGACCGGGAACTGGGCCGTATTTGCCGCAAAGCCGTGCGCAAGCTGGAGCAAGGCCGGCGATTGGCGCGCACTGTTACCCCCCAAAGCGTTGAGCGATTTCTGGGGCCGCCCAAAAACATCGATTCCTTTTTGGAAAAGGAAGATGAAATCGGCGTGGCGACGGGCCTGGCCTGGACATCGGGCGGGGGCGACGTGCTGTTTGTGGAAGTGAGCCTGTTTGAAGGCAAGGGCGCCCTGACCCTGACCGGCCAGTTGGGCGATGTGATGCAGGAATCGGTGCAGGCCGCCCTGTCTTACACCAAATCGCACGCCCGGCAATACGACATAGACCCCGCCGTATTTGAAAACACGGATATTCACCTGCACGTGCCGGAAGGGGCCATCCCCAAAGACGGCCCCAGCGCCGGGGTAACGATGGCCGCCGCGTTGGTTTCGGCTTTTTCAGAGCGAAAAATTAACCGAAAAATGGCTATGACCGGCGAAATCAGTTTGCGTGGCAATATGTTGCCCGTCGGCGGCTTGCAGGCCAAAGCAATGGCCGCCTATCGCCTGAAAATAAAAGATGTGATTATCCCCAGGCAGAACAAAAAGGATTTGGCGGAAATTCCCAAACCGTTGCGCCGCCGCCTGAATTTTATCCTGGTTGAAACACTGGACGAGGCCCTGAATTTGGTGTTGAGTGACCCTGCGCCCAATTCTGACGCGGAGCAAACAACAGCATAATCGGGCACAATGCGTTTTTTGGCCGTATTTTTTCAAAATACTTGCCAAAGGCATAGGCCCATGTTAAAATACCTTCCGATTTGTTTCTTTGATAGAAACAAATCTTTTTTATTCATCGAATCCTCGCCCCGGTCCTTTCCTGGCCCACCGAACCGAATATCGGAAATCAGCTTTGTTTGTGGGTTGGGGTATTCTCTAACAGAGGAGATAAAATCAGCTTATGGAAAGTCACATGAATAATAACCCGTTTGAAAATTTTCTGGGCGCGTTGGGCGCGGCCATCGAAAGTAGAACGGGGGGTATCATCATCAATTTTGTGCTGATACCGATTCTGTTGATTGCCACCCTGGTGCTGCCCCCCATTAGCCTGGTTGACCGGATTGTCAACAAAGCGGTCGGCTACGAAACCTTTAGCGCCAGAACCGGGGGCAGCGTCTTTGACCCCGACGGCACGCAAATTGATATTTTGCCGGAAGGTCTGGACGGCAAAGTCAACCTGGCCTTGAATCCCGTTCCCAGAGATGTCTTTTTGCGGGGCGATACAGATAAAGAGTTGGTCGTCGCCGCCGAACAATTTCCGCCCTACCTGGTGATGAAAAGCCCGTTCTATCAGATAAAACACAAAGGGGCCGAACCGACCGCCGTTCAACTTTATGTGCCCATCCCCAACGAGGCCGAACCGTACAGCACGCTCGATTTGTACGGCTGGACCGGCGGCGTATGGCAATGGCTGCCCAGCCACCGGATTGTGGGCGAAGAAACCCTGGAAACCAGGCTCGATTATCTGCCCGAATCTGTGGTGGTGGTGCAAACGCACCCGGTACAACCCTATTTTTCAACCAATCTGGCCCCCGGCAATGTTGTGCCGGAAAATATCGTCGATACCCTGGTAGAGGTCAATCCCACCGGTCTGTTCCTTGATGTAAACGGCAAAGTTGGGGGTGAAGTGGCCGCTTTGCCCAACGCCAACGAGAACGCGGCCTACACCATCGTGCCCACCATCAGAAACCGGGAAGACAGCGGCGTGGTGCGCAGCGACCTGATAGACAATATGCTGATTGACGCCACTGCCCGCCGGCGGCACGTGCAGGCGTTGGCCGATTTGGTAGTGCGCAACAACTATGGCGGCATAGATATTGACTATCGCGGCATCAGCCCGGATTTAAAGCCGGAGTTTTCGCAATTTGTGGCAGAATTGAACCAGGCCCTGCCCGATACCAAACGCCTGTCGGTGCGGGTCGGCCTGCCCATACAGGTTTCGGCGGATACATGGCAAACCGGCGCCTACGATTGGCGGGCCATTGGCCGCGCCGCCGATGTCGTGAAAATCCCCACCCCCACCGACCCCCGGGCCTACATTCCCACCGGCCAGATGGACGCCATGCTCAACTGGGCCGTGGGCGAGGTGAGTCGCTACAAAATTCAGCTTCTTGTTTCAACCAAAAGTCTTGAAGAAGTGGACAACGTAACCCGTGAACTAACCTACGACGACGCCCTGGCCCCCTTCGGCAATGTGGGCATCGCCTCCGGCTCAAATGTTGTCGTTCCGGGGCAAGAGGTGGTCTTTAGCCTGGTGGGGCTGCAAGGCTCTACCGGCATCCAATACGACGCCAACAGCCAAAGCTACTGGTACGCCTACCTGGATAACGGCGGCCGGCAGCGCACCGTCTACATTGAAAACGCCACCAGCATCGCCAAAAAATTAAGCTACGTGGCTGCCTATAATCTGGGCGGGGTGTCGATTCAAAATTTATTGACCGAACCCAATGACGGCCAGATTTGGGGCGTGGTCAAGGAATTTATAAATCTGGTTATTCCCCAGGTTG
>JAJRUC010000453.1 GCA_024278015.1 Chloroflexota bacterium | reverse complement strand
TCGCGTCCCCCGCTGTCGGGGGAGGAGCTAATTCCCCCCGCTTGAGGGCGCGAAGCGGTTTCTTCATCAGGGACTGAGGGGGGTAAAATGTTGCAACGGCGTAAGTCCTATTGATTCAATTTTCCATCACTTCAAAACCAGGGGCAGATACACATACTGGTATGAGGCGACGATGATTTGGGCCGTGTAGGCCGGGTTTTCCGCATCCTGATAGGTATAGGTTCCTGCCGTATCAAGCCGGCGTTTGAACGATTCCCCGCTGTTCAGCAAGCCGCTGTCCCAACCATCGGGGGCGGCGGGGGCGCGCACGGTGGGGGTGATGGTGGTGGCGGTGTGCCGGGCCGCGTCCACGTTCAGCCATTCGATGACCGTGCCCGGCGCAACCGTCAACAAAGGCGGGTCGAACCCGGCATCGCTGACGGTAACGGTGTACTGCGCCGTGCGGGTAATGACCGGGCTGAGGGGCACATCAAAGCTGACCGGCACATCAACCACTACCAAATCCGGGCTGCGATAATCCTGATAGCCGTCCTTGCTCACGCCGAGCTGGTACGTTCCGGCGGGGGTAAAGAAGCTGAAATAACCGTCGGTGGCGGTGGTTTGGGGGTTAATCTGCCCGTAATCGGTGGCGGGCCACAAATCGAAGGTACTGTCGCCGCCGCTGATACTGGTTTGGGCCTGATAGCAGGCCACATTCGCCCCGGAAAGGAGGCCGGTGGTTTTGCCTTGCGTAATATCGTACACTACCCCTTCAGGGTCAATGAGTACCTCCCCGTCGGAGCAGACCTGCGTTAAATTGCAGGTAACGCACAGTTGAATGATGCTGCCCGGCGTAAATGTGCCGGAGCCGGGCGCGGGCATGGTGAAGGTGGCTTCATACCAGCCGTCGCTGTCGGGGTCGGTCAGGTCCAGCACGCCCACACCGGGTACTTCCAGCGTCACGGCGGGGGCCGCATCGCAACAGGTGCGGACGGTGGCGGTGTAGGTTTGGCCGGGCCGCAAAAAGACAAACCAGCCACTTTCGTCCATACGGCCGTCTGCATCTCCGGGCCACATTACAAAGCCTTCCGGGGTGCCGAAATGCAGGCTGAGCGGGTCCCAGAACAGGGTGCTGTCTACCACCACTTCAACCGGCGGCGAATATGGGCTGCTTTGGCTGCCCAATCCGGCTTTGGCCCGGATGATGTGTTCGCCGTCGGCCACGGTAACGGGCAAGTTCCAGCGGCCGTCAGGGCCGACGGTGGCTGTGCCCGCCAATACATCATCCACCCAAACATCAACCGTAATGCCGCCGGTTTGCGCCCGCCCGGTGATGGTAAACGTGCCGGTGCAGGTTGTGCCCGGCCTGGGGTAGGTGATGCGCGGCGGCAGCAGCGGCACTGTCCGGGTGGCAACGGCGGTGTTGTTGCCGGGGTCGGCGTCGTTGGCGGTGTGAATTTCAACCATGTTGGTGATGACCGTGCCCGGCGAGGTGGTGAACGGGATGCGGGTTTGGATGAAGATGTGGCCGTTATCGCCGGGGGGCAAGGCGCCAATGTTGTAGGTTACGCTGTGTGTGCCGAGTATGAAGGGCCGGGGCGGGTAGGCGTGGGTGAAGATAAATTTCTGGTCGGCGAAGGTATCGGTTACGGTCACGGACAGGGCTTCGCTCACGCCGATATTTTTGTAATGGATGGGCCAGTTGAGATACCACACCATTTGACCCTTGTCCGGGCGCTGGTTCAATTCATCAAATTCAAAGAAGGGGAAGATGAAGCCCTCTTTTTCAATGGCTAAATCGGGTTGTTCCGGCTCTTGCGGGCCGCGAATCAGGTAATCTTCCGTTTCGCCCAGCATAAAGCCATCAGGGTAGCCGCGCCCGTCGCCGTAGCAATTGGGGCCGGTGGAGCAGGTCAGGGGCTGATTAGCCAGCTTTTCGCTGAGGGTCACGCGCAGCCAGGCCGGTTTGTCGGCCAGGGTGTCGGGCCAGAAGACGGGGCGGGTGGTGGTAACGTTGATAACGTGCAGGCCGGGGCCGAGGGTGGCCACATCCACCGGGGCGTCGATGACGATGTGTTCCAGGGTTTCAGCGGTGTTTTCGCCGGGCATAATGTTGTCGCACTGGAAGCGGTCGGCCCAGTCGCCGTCGCGGTTGCTGTCAAGCCACACGTTCAGGTGGGCCACGCCGTTAAAGGCCGGGGGTATCATGGCTGCCGCGTTGGGGCCAATGCTGACCACCACCGGGAAGGTGGCCGTGCGGCAATGCTCAAAGTTCAGTTTATCCAGCGGCAGGCCATCGTCGGCTTTGTCAAGGTTGGGCCGGTTGCGCCGGGGTTCGATGTTGTTGCGGCCGTCCAGATCCAGCCCGATATCGGCCTCAATCTCAAAGCTGACGCGGGGGCCGAGATGCAGGGGCGCGGGTTTCAGGTGCAGGGGGCCGTAGCCGTCGGTGATGGTGGCCGTACTGGTGAAGGTGGTGGGGAAGTGGGCCGGCGTGCCGGGATAGGCGGCCATCGGCAGGCCGTAAAAGTTGATGCTGTCCGGGGCGTCGCCCAGGTCGTGGCAGGCCAGTTCCAGCACCACGGCATTGCTTTCGCCATTGTGGAAGGGGGTGCGCCAGAAAGCCCGGTTGACAACTTCGCGCCCGCAATCCACATCTTCCAGTCTGACCAGCGTGTCGATGACCACGCCCGGCAGGGCGGGGCCAACCTCGCCTTCCCAAACTACGGTTCGCCCGCCATCAACCATGTGGGCCACGCCGCGAGAGGCTTCGGCGGCCACGGCCCGCAGGCCGGGGGGCAGGGGGTCTTCAATGACCATCGGCTGGGTGAGGGCGGCGGTGGCGCTGAGCGCCAGCCGGAAGCGAACGGCCTCGCCGGGGACGGTGGTCCACTGGGTGAGCGGCTCGTTCAAATCAGTGATAATGGCCTTTTTAAGGGTGATGGTGGGCGGCGGCGGGGCTTGACAGGGCGCACCCTGACCATCGACGACGGGCACTTCCAGCACCACCGCTTGCTGAGTGGGGGTGAGGACGGCTTCGTTGCGAATATCGGGCCAGGGGCGGCCCACCACCAGCGGGCAGCGCAGCACCCGCACCCGGTAATCGATGCGAATGGCGGCGTTGGGGTTGAGCATCCCGGCCCAGCCGATGTTCAGGCCGTTGGCCTGGGCAACCAGCGGGGTGGCCCCGGCAAAGGGCGCTATTTCAGTGACAATGGGCGGCGATGCCAACTCCACCGCGCCGGCGGGGGCCAGGGTATCGCGCATCTCTGCCAATGCGTGGGCCGTGCCGCCCACGTGAGAAATAAAGACCGAATAGGTGTACACATCGCCAACGTGGGTGGGCGACATGGAGGTTGTTTTTGCAAGGCGCAGTTCGCCGGGCTGACCAACGGGCCGGCCCCCGACAAGGTAGTCTTCGGTTTCGCCCCACTGGAAATGGAGGGGCTGCTCCGGGCCGCGCCCGTCGGGCAGGCCGGTAGCGGGGTTGGCGGGCGGGTTTTCTTCGCTCAGGGTAAAGCGCAGCCAGGCGGGCCGGTCGGGGTGGTCGTTCAAAATCAGCACGGTCGGCACAAAAATTTCGCGCGATTCGCCGGGCAGCCAGTTGCTCATATCAATAAGCCGATTTTGCACCAGCCATTCAAAGGCGGTGCGCTGGTCTTCGTTGGTACAGGGGCGCATATCATCCCAGTCACCGTCGCG
>JAJRUC010000452.1 GCA_024278015.1 Chloroflexota bacterium | reverse complement strand
ACACCCCGGCAAGCAACGCTTGCTCAATACCACTCCGCACCGCCGAGAAATAGTCCCTGGGAACCCTGCCGCCGACAACCTTGTTTTCGTGTTCGAAGCCTTGTCCTTTTTCCAGCGGTTCAATGGTAATGAGGACGTCGCCATACTGGCCCCGGCCCCCGCTTTGACGCACAAACCGGCCCCGCGCTTTGGCCGGGCGGGTGATGGTTTCCCGATAGGCTACTTGCGGTTTGCCGATATTGGCCTGCACCTTGAATTCGCGCACCAGACGGTCGGCCAGCACTTCCAGATGAAGCTCGCCCATACCGGCAATCAGGGTTTGGGCCGTGTTTTCATCGGTGCGAACCTGAAAGGTGGGGTCTTCTTCCGCCAGTTTTTGCAACGAGATACCCAGCTTGTCCTGGTCGGCTTTGGTTTTCGGCTCGATAGCCACTTCAATGACCGGCTCCGGAAATTTGATGGACTCCATGACCACCGGGCGAGAGGCATCGCAAATTGTTTCGCCGGTAAAGGTTTGTTTCAAGCCGATGATGGCGGCAATGTTCCCCGCCGATATGCTGTCAAGCGCCGCCCTTTGGTTGGCGTGCATTTGCAGCAAGCGTCCGGCCCGCTCTTTTCTGCCTTTGGAGGCATTGTAAACCGACGCGCCGGCGTTCAGCGTCCCGGAATAAATGCGGGCATACGCCAGGCGGCCCACAAAGGGGTCGGTCACAATTTTAAAGACCAGGGCCACAAAGGGGTCATCCTCATTGGCCGCCACCAAAACTTCTTCCTTCGTATTAATGTTGATAGTTTTTTTAGGGGGAATATCCACCGGAGCGGGCAGGTAAGCTACAACGGCATCCAGCAATCGCTGCACGCCCTTGTTTTTAAGGGCGGTGCCGCACAAAACCGGAACGACATTATTATTAATGGTAGCCCGCCGCAAGGCCCGCCGCAATTCATCGCCGGAAATATCTTCGCCTTCAAGATACTTTATGGTCAAGTCGTCGTCGGTTTCAGAGATTTTCTCTATCAACTCATCGCGCATTTGCCGGGCCTGCTCAAGCAGGTCTTCGGGAATATCAACTTCTTCGGATTTGGTGCCCAGGTCATCCAGATAGTACACCGCTTTCATGGTGAACAGGTCTATCACGCCCTGATAATCACTCTCTGCGCCAATGGGCAGTTGAACCGGCACCGGGTTGGCATCAAGACGTTCCCGAATCATCCTGACTCCCCGGAAAAAGTCTGCGCCGACGCGGTCCATTTTGTTGATGAAGCAGATACGAGGTACGCCAAAACGGTCTGCCTGCCGCCACACGGTTTCAGATTGCGGCTCGACGCCGGCCACGGCGTCAAAAACAACCACTCCGCCATCCAGCACCCGCAAAGAGCGTTGAACTTCGGCGGTAAAATCAATATGCCCCGGCGTGTCGATGATGTTGATCTGGGTGTTATCCCAAAAACAGGTGGTTGCCGCTGCGGTAATGGTAATACCGCGCTCTTGCTCCTGCACCATCCAGTCCATAGTGGCGGCGCCGTCATGCACTTCACCAATGCGATGAATTTTTTGGGTATAGAACAGAATACGCTCTGTAAGCGTGGTTTTGCCCGCGTCGATGTGAGCAATTATTCCAATGTTACGAATTTTTTCTAAAGGGTACCGCGCCATTATTAATTATTATCCCTAACACACTCAAAGCCCAAAGCTCACCTGCACCAATCGGAAGCCTTGGACCTTGAACGATTGCAGCACTACAAGTCTGTTTTAATCGACGGACACTCCGCCGACCTTACCAGCGATAATGGGCGAAGGCCTTGTTGGCCTCGGCCATACGATGGGTGTCGTCTTTCTTTTTAACCGCAGCCCCCTGGCCCTTAAGGGCATCCAGGAATTCTGCCGCCAGTTTCTCGGAGATACTTTTGCCGTTTCTGGCCCTTGCGCTTGCCAACAGCCAGCGCAAAGCCAGACTCCGGCGCCGTTCCGGGCGCACTTCCATTGGAATTTGGTAAGTAGCGCCCCCCACCCGGCGGGGACGAACTTCAAGGACAGGCGTAATATTTTTCACGGCTTCTTCAAACACGTCCAGGGCGGGTTTCCTGACCCGGCCGGCGGCCAACTCCATCGCTTGATACACGTTTCTGGCCGCCACGCTTTTTTTACCGCCAAGCATCACTTTATTAATGAAACCGGCCACAAGTTCACTATTATATTTGGCATCAGGCTCAACTACACGCTGAGGCGCTCGTTTTCGTCTCATCTGTCACTCCAGTTCTACAAGCAAGGGTTATTTCGGCCGCCGGGTTCCATACTTTGACCGCCCGCGCCGGCGCGTGTCAACACCCGTTGTATCCAATGCGCCGCGCACAATATGATACCGCACGCCGGGCAGGTCTTTTACACGACCACCGCGTATCAGCACCACCGAGTGTTCCTGCAAGGTGTGGCCTTCGCCCGGAATATACGCCGTCACTTCGATACCGTTGGTTAAGCGCACGCGGGCAATTTTACGCAAAGCCGAGTTCGGCTTTTTGGGCGACGCCGTTCTTACCTGGGTGCAAACGCCCCGTTTTTGAGGCGACCCGCTCCGCCCCTCCAAGCGTCTGTTTTTAAGGGCATTGTAGGTACACCGCAAGTGCGGGGCAGTTACTTTCTTTCTTTTGTTCTTACGACCTTTGCGCAAAATCTGATTTATAGTAGGCAAAGTTTCCTCCTGTTGGATTGATACCGACCAAACTTCTGAAAATAAAAACCGTCCCAACATGCAGGCACGATTTCCGGCAACCAAAGATTCTTCAGGCATTGACGAGGCCACCGCTCAGCATAGCGATGGCCTCGCAACGTATCGAATTTATCTGGCGGGTCGCCTTGTTTATTTGAACAAGACACTTTACAGGCTATACCTGCGCTAAACCCACGAAAATGGATTTTACCACAAGGACAGACATCCGTCAAATTGTGATTCGGGTTTACCGAAGCCCGCCGGGGATGCCCAGGCCCAAACCCAGTTTGGGTAATTTTTCTCGTTGTTCATCTTTGCCGAAGGTGATTTTTTCATCATTTTCGGCAATCACTTCTACGGCCAGGCCCAGCGATTGCAACTCTTTGACCAACACCCGGAAGCTCTCTGGTACGCCCGGCTCCTGAATAACGTCGCCCCGCACAATGGCCTCGTAGGTTTTTACCCGGCCAATCACATCGTCACTTTTAACGGTGAGCATTT
>JAJRUC010000451.1 GCA_024278015.1 Chloroflexota bacterium | reverse complement strand
CGGGGGCGTTGTCCAGCCTGAAGGTCAGGCCGTTGGCCGGCAGGTCGGTATCGGCGGCGGAGATGGTGAAGGAGGGCAGCGTTTCTTCATCGACGGTTTTATCGGCGATGGCGGCCAATACGGGGGCGGTGTTCACTTCGGTAACGGTGATGGTGAAGATTTCGCTGTCGCTGAGTGTGGGCGTGCCGTTGTCGGTTACTTTGATGGTCACGGTGTAAACGTCCGGCCCCTGGCTTTCGGTGGGCGTCCAGGTGAGAATCAGGGTGTTGGCCCCCACGCCGACATTGCTGCCGGCGGGCGCGTTGGACAGGTTGAAGGTCAGGCTGTCGCCGTCCACATCGCCGGCGGTGGCGGTTACGGTCAGCGGTTGGCCTTCGGCAATGGTCTGGTGGCCGATGGGGGCCAGTACCGGGGCGTCGTTTACCGGCGTGATGGTGACGCTGACGCGGGCGGTGTCGGTCAGGCCGCCGGTGTCGGTTACGGTCACGGTGAAGGCGTCGATACCGTTGTAATTGAGGCTGGGGGTGTAGACAAAATCGCCGGTCAGGGCAGCAGTAATGAGGGCTGCGCCATGCAGGGGCGGCGTGGTGATGGTGTAGGTCAGGGGGTCGCCGTTGCCGTCGCTTGCCGGGATGGTTCCGGTCACGGGCGTGTCTTCGGCGGTAGAGAGGCCGGCATTGGCGGCGACGGGGGCCGCGTTGCGCACCGTGGCGGTGACGGTGCGGCGGTTGTTGGTTGTATCGGTATCGACATCGGTGGTGGTGATGCGGGCCGTGTTGGCGACGGTCGTTCCGGCGGGCAGATTATTGCTGACCGCGCCGGTGATGGTGATGACGCCCCTTTGGCCGGGGGCCAGATTTTGCGTTTGCCAGGTGAAGGTCAGTACGCCCGCGTTGGTGCGGGTAATGGCCGCGCCGCTGCTGATGACCGTGGCCGGGGTGATGGTCAGGGGGATGGTGTCGGTCAGGCGCACCGCCTGGGCCATGTACGAGCCTTGATTGCTGAAAATCAGGGTGTAGGTGATGGTTTGACCGGGGGCCGGGTTGGCCGGGGTCACAGTTTTGACGATGGACACATCGGCTTTGCGGCTGACGGCGCTGGAAACCTGGACCGTGGTGGGCGTACTCACTTCGGCGCTGGTAACGGCGGCAGTATTGGCGATGACCGCGCCATCGGTCAGGGTGGTGGCGGCTGTCACGGCAAAGGTCAGGCTGACGGCGTTGCCCGCGCCCGGCGGCAGGCCGGTAATCGTCCAACTCAGTACGCTGCCCGCTATGCCCCGATTGTCTCCGCCGGTCATTGAACCGGCTACGAAGGTGGTATTCGCCGGCAGGGTGTCGCTGACGCTGACAGTGTGGGCAATGGCGTTGCCGCTGTTGCTGACCGTCAGGGTGTAGGTCAGGCGGTCGCCGGGCCGGAACAGGCCGCCATCGGCGTCGACGGCGGTTTTGGTTAAATGCAAAACCGGGGCGCTGTTGACAATGGCGTTGACCTGGGCCACGGTGGGGGTGCTGACTTGTGCGCTGGTGATGGCGGCTATATTGGTGATAATCAGCGCGTCGGTCAGGGGGGCGGCCACGGTGACGGCGAATGTGACCGTCACCAGCGAGCCGTTGGTGACGGTGATGCCGTCGGCCAGAATGGGTTGTGCGCCTGCCGCGCCGCCCGCGCCGGGCGGGGTAATGCTTAAACTGCCGGGCACAAAGGTGGTGTGCAGCGGCAGCGTATCAGAGATGGTGACGTTGGTGGCGCTGACCGCGCCGCTGTTTGAGATGACAATGATATACGTCAGGTGTTGGCCCGCTTCAACAATGGAGGGCGTGGCGGTTTTGGTGGCGGTCAACACCACGCCGCTTCCCTGCCGCAGCGGGGCCGGAGGTGTGGTTTTGGGCGGCAGCGGGGCCGCAAAAACCAGGATGCTCAAGCCGACGAGCATCAGCGCAGCCGGCGCAATCGCCCCCAGTAATCTGGCGGCGCGGCGCATATATTTGTGAGTCGTCATTTCAGCCATCATGTATTGATTTTTCCCTTACTTTCAGCCATTGCGTTTCGATAAATATCGGTTAAATTGGCGACAATGGTCTGCCAGTTGTGGTGAGTTTCCACATAAGTGCGGCCTGCCTGCCCAATTTGACGGCGCAGGGCGCGGTCTTTCAGCAAGCTGATGATGGCCCCGGCGGTGGCCTGCGGCGAATTGGCGGTCAGCAGGTCTTGCCCGGCCCGGGCTTGCAGGGCCGTCAGCGTTTGCGGCGAGGTGACAACGGGCGTGCCCATCGCCATCGCCTCCAGAATTTTGTTTTGAATGCCCACCCCGTACCGCATCGGAGAGACGGAAACGGCGGCCTGGGCCAGATACGGCCGCAAATCCGGCACGGTTCCGGTTACTTCAATGCGGCGGTCGGCATCAAGTTGCTGCAAGTCCGGGGCGGGGTCCTTCCCGGCAATAACCAGATAGGCATCCGGCACGGCTTGCCACACCAGGGGCATAATGGTCGTCGCCAGGTCAAGGGCGGCGGCCACGTTGGCGTGATAGCTCATTTTGCCGCTGAAAATGACCTGATTCGGCTGGCGGGGCACGTCCAGCGGCGCAAAATAGGCCAGGTCAACCCCGTTGGGCAGCACCGTCACCCGATTGTGCTGACCGGCAGCGGCGGCCGGGCGGGTCAGGGCGGCTTTATCTTGCGGCGAGGTGACCAGCACCCGCGCAAACTTTTGCGATAACTGGTCTTCGTAGCGTTGGGTGCGACGTAAATCCAGCCGGGCCAGCAGCCGGCTTTTCAGGGTAGGGCCATCTTTGGCTACCCGCTCAAAGAGCAGGGCAATCGAATCGACGGAGTCGAACACAACGGGCAACCCGACTACCGGGCGGCTTAACTCGGCCCCGCGCAAATGCTCCACGTGCGCCACATCGAAGGCGTGGCCGGCCAGCGTGTTTTTGATGAGCGCGGCCATTTGCGGCGAGCGCGAATAGGCTGCCTGAAACGGCGTTTGGCCGGGCAAGGCCAGCAAGCCGTTCCACAATGTACGCCAACGGGGGTGGCCCACGGTGTGGACGGCGGCGCACCATGATTCCAGCTCCGGCAGGCCGCCGGCATCTTCGCCGGGCGGAATTAATGCCAGCAAAGTTACAGCGTGGCCCTGTTTGCTCAAATGTTTGATGAGGTTAAACGGACGAACCCGGATTAACGACGGCAAATACGGGCTGATGAACAATATTCGCAGCGAGTTGGTCAAGACAGTCGCTCCCATTTAAAGCTTGATAACCTATTTTATTAAACCGCGATAAAATCGGAATCGTGTAAGGGAAATACATGAAAAAAGTTAGAAAAAGTTTGAGGATAATGTTAATGCCGTCGCTCCGTTTTTTGACATTCGGGCCGGAAATTTTTATGATGGAGAAAGTCGGGTAAACAGAGATTGGATATTGGGAATTTTTCAACCTGAAACATGAAATTATACTCAACTGCGTCACAAACGAACATGGTTTTTCACTGATATATGTTAGTTCGGGGTAGGGACAACCCTTGTGGTTGCCCTGTGTTTCAGCCCGAATTTGGGCGACCACAAGAGTCGTCCCTGCAAAAACCGGCACATTCCTGCAAATCCATGTTATTTGTAACCACTCACCCCCCCTCTGATGAAGCAACCGCTTCGCGTAACTCCCCCCTCGTGAGG
>JAJRUC010000450.1 GCA_024278015.1 Chloroflexota bacterium | reverse complement strand
GTCAGGGCCACGCTCTCGGCGATGATTTCTCCGGCGCGCGCGCCGGCTTGAATTTCAGCGATTTTGTTCGGGGCGAATTCAACCAGGGTCAGCGTTTCAACCTTGTTAACCGATTCCTGATGGCGGCCCGGACGCTGGTAGCGGTACAGAGCCAGCAGGCTGCCTTCAACCGTTGCCTGGGCCGCGTCACTCACCTTCAGCCCGCCGATGCCGCCGCCGTGGATGATGGTGGCCACGCTGCCTGCGCCCAGTTTTCGGGCCTGTTTGATGGCCGCGCCGGCGGCTTCGCGTACTGCTTCCAGGCCAAAATCGGCAGCCGGCCCCAAACCAACGACAATTACCCGCGTGGCGGGGATGGCCCCGCGCGGGTACAGGGTCAGCAGTTCGCCCAGCTTGCCCCTAAAATCGCCGCCGGCAATTCGCGCGCTGATGGCCCCCTCCAACGCGCCGTCGATGGTTCCGGTGGCCCCGCCCGGCATGGTGACGCCTTCAAATAAATTAACGATGACGGCCTCGGCGGTAACGGATTTGAGATTACCTTGTTCTATGGAAATTTTCATAATGTACCTTTCTTGTAACTATTCACCCTCCCTGGCCCTCCCCCTCAAAGGGGGAGGGAATTTCCCCCATCCTTTTTGGGGAGGGGGTCAGGGGGAGGGTAAAATCCTTGCGTGATCCAACGCTCAATCAATGCCTGTATAGTTACCACCTTTCTTTCCGGGGAATTAGAAAATGGAGATTGGAAATAACTATTTTACCATCAACCATGTGCCCGCAAAAAGAACAACTGCGCCCAGCAGGCGGGTGCTGTCGATGGGCCGCATGTGCGCCCCCAGCAGGCCGAACTGGTCGAGTATCATGCCCAAAATCAGTTGCGCGGCCACAATCAGGGTGACGGTGGGGGCCACCCCCAGCCGGGGAATGGTGTAGCTGACCGCGCTGAGAATGACCAGCCCCAACGCGCCCGCCCCCAGCGCGTACCAGGGAACCGTGCGCCATTGCCCCAGATTCCCCGCCCCGAAAATCAAAATCAGCAGCAAAGCGGCCAGCGTGCCCCCCAAATGAATGATGAAGATGCTGCCCACCACACCAATTTTACTGCTCATAATGCTGGTCAGCGGCCCTTGCAGGCCCACGGCCAGACCGCCCAACAAGCCCAGAATGATGAGGATAAGTGTGGTTTGCATGGCGTCTCCTTGAAAACGGGGTTCTTTCGTTTGAAATTTTGGGGCAGGGCCACGATGCATTATGCCCCTGCGGCTTTCATTTTCGCTTCGCCCGCTTCGCCCTGCAAGCGGGGTCGGGCGAACAGCCGTTGGCTCCCTCTACAATCATAGCCCAATTTCCCGTCCGGTCAACTGTTATGGCCGGTTTTGAGGCGGCGTCTGTCGCCGGATAATTGGCGACGGGGGCCGCCGGCACAAAGCAAAACGCCGGTTCCCGGTGCTGTCTGTCCGGCAGGCCGTTGACGGGCAAGCCCGCTTCATCGTACAAATAGCCGGAGGCGTTGCTGATGCCCACGCCCCTACGCCAATCAGCATCCTGCCTGTTATTTGATACTTGACGAGACACGATGCTGATAGCTGCCCGCTGACGGCTGAATTTACAGCTTTTCAAACCGGGCCTGGAAGAAGCGCAGATATTTCGGCTCGTAGACCATTTTCAGGCCGCGCGAGTTGCGCCGGTTGTCGTACACGGCCTTGACGGCCTCGGCGGTAACATCCATGTGGGCCTGGGTGTAAACCCGGCGGGGGATGGTCAGGCGCACCAGTTCCAGCTTCGGGTAGCGATGCTCGCCCGTTTCCGGGTCCCGGCCGGCGCTGACCACGCCCCGCTCCATAGCGCGGATGCCGGAATCAAGATACAATTCGGCGGCCAGGGTTTGGGCCGGAAATTTATCTTGCGGCAGGTGGTCGTAAATCTCTTTGGCGTTCAGGAAGATGGCGTGTCCGCCCACCGGCTGCACAATGGGGATGCCCCAGTCGGTCAGCAAATCGCCCAGATAGCGCACCTGGCCCACGCGGGCGCGGATGTGGTCGTCTTGCACGGCTTCTTCAATGCCGATAGCCAGCGCTTCCATATCGCGCCCGGCCATGCCGCCGTAGGTGTGCAAGCCTTCGTACACCACTACCATGTTGCGGGCCGCATCGAAAACGTCGTGGTCGTTCACGGCCAGCCAGCCGCCGATGTTCACCAGATGGTCTTTTTTGGCGCTCATCCACGCACCGTCGGTGTAGCTGCAAAATTCGGTTAAAATTTCGGCGATGGGCTTGTCGGCGTAGCCCGCTTCGCGCTCCTGAATGAAGAAGACGTTCTCTGCCATGCGGGTGGCATCAAGGTAAATTTTAATACCGTATTTATCGCACAATTGGCGTAACGCTTTAACGTTGGCCATGCTCACCGGCTGGCCGCCCGCCATGTTCACCGTGCCGGCCAGACTGACGTAGGGAATTTTGTCCGCGCCCACTTTGTCGATGAGGGCTTGCAGTTTGTCCAGGTCAACATTGCCTTTAAAGGGGTGGTTGCCGGCGGGGTTGTGCGCTTCGTCAATGATGACGTCGACAAAGGTGCCGCCTGCCAGTTCCTGATGCAGGCGGGTGGTGGTGAAGTACATATTGCCGGGGATGAAGTCTCCCTGTTTGATGACGGCCCGGCTGATGAGGTGTTCCGCGCCCCGGCCCTGATGGGTGGGCACAAAGTATTTGTAGCCGTAGTGCGTTTGGACGGCGTGTTCCAGATGATAAAAGTTGCGGCTGCCGGCGTAGGATTCGTCACCGAGCATCAGGCCGGCCCACTGGCGGTCGCTCATGGCGCTGGTGCCGCTGTCGGTCAGCAGGTCAATGTACACC
>JAJRUC010000449.1 GCA_024278015.1 Chloroflexota bacterium | reverse complement strand
GTAAATCACGGTGTTTTACCCCCTCCCCGCTTCGCGTCCCCCGCTGTCGGGGGAGGAGCTAATTCCCCCCGCTTGAGGGCGCGAAGCGGTTTCTTCATCAGGGACTGAGGGGGGTAAAATGTTGCAACTGCGTAAGTCCTGTAATTATCAAATTCAGGTTATTTGGCCCAGGAGGTGATGTATGACCATTCACGCGATGGCGATGGTCAAATGGAATGTTTTTCGGCCCGGTGAGGGCAGTGAGCTATTTACCCGAAGCTATTTTTACGCCGGCAAACAAAAGCGACTGGTGAATTTGCTGGATGGCGGCGGCGCGTTGTGGCTGGTTACCAGTCGTAAAAAAAAGAACCAGCCGCGCCGTTATCACCTGGCCTACAAACTGGTTGACTGCCACGCCGCCCCCCCATCCGATGAAAAAGCGGAACACTTTGGCTCGTACATGGTGCGGGCCGGAGACTGGAACCAGTCGATTCACTTTCCGTACAACGATGTGACCGATACCCTGCTGCGCCTGCGGTTTACTACCGGCCAGCCCATCAGCGATGTCTCGAAAATCGGGTTGCGATTGCTGTCCATTCCCCAACTCACGCCGGAGGGGGTTGAGCTGCTGACCCGGTTTCAGGAGAAGGTGCTGTCTGAGCGCAACGTGTTCATCAGCTACGCCCACAAAAACCGGCGAATTGCCACCCGGTTGGAACACGAACTGGAAGCCCGCAACGTTCACGTGTGGCGCGACGAAACCGCCCTGCGCGCCGGTGACGCCTGGGAAGCTGCGCTGGCCCGGGCCGCCGGCAGCGCCGACGCAGTGATGGTGCTGGTCAGCCCGCAATCGGCGCAATCGTTTTGGGTTAAACGAGAAGTGAGTTGGGCCATTAACGAATGGAACGCGGAGGGCGGCCTGGTGAAGCGCATCATTCCGGTAGTGCTACCCACTGGCGGCTGGGACGATTTTACGGAAGTGCATCCCTTCCAGTGGATGCAGTATCCTCGCCGGCCCGATGGCGCGTTCTTCGATTCGCTGGCGGCGGAAATTGTGCGGGCTACCCGCCGTCGGACCTAAACGATGTCGTTTTCCAAAAACCAGGCTACGGTTTCGGGAATCCCCGCCGTGACATCTACCTGCGGCTGCCAGCCCAGCAGCCGTTTTGCTTTGTCCAGGCGGTGGTCGGCCCCTTTGCTGAAGGCGTAAAAATAATCCGGCTTCAAGAAAACGCCCTTGCCCCGCAGACGCAATATCGCGTTGTTGAGGCGCAATCCGATTTGGGTGAGCCACAACGGAACCGGGAAGTACAGCGGACGCACCTTCAGGCTGCGGGCCACCAGACGCAAAATTTCTTGGTGCGGCACGAAGCGCGGCCCGGCCACCAAAAATCGCTCCCCGATGGCCGCTTCGCCGGCATCGGCGGCTTCCAGCAGGCCGATAACGTCGGTGACGTAAACGATGTTGATTCTGCCCCGCCCGAAATCGAGCAGGGGCGCCAGTCGCATCTTGACCAGCCTGAACGCCGCTCCAATGCCCACGCGGGCGCGCGGGCCGTAAATGACCGGCGGTTCGATGACCACCACCGGCAAGCCATGCTCCCGATACGCCTGAAAAGCCAGTTGCTCCTGCTCCAGCTTCGATTGCCCGTAGGGGTTCGAAGGCCGCTGCGGCGTCTCTTCGGTGACGATGCCCCCCGGCGTAAAGCCGTCGCCATACGTGGCCGCCGAACTGATGAGCGTGAAGCGCCGCACCCCGGCGGCCACGGCCAGTTCCAGCAGCGCGCGCGTGCCTTCCACGTTGACCGTTTGATACATTTCCAGCGGAATATTCGGCCCAATGACCGAGGCCACATGCACAATGTGGCTTGCGCCCTCCACGGCCCGTTGCAGGCCGGCCGGGTCGGTCATTGCGCCGTAAACGATGGCCGCTTTGCCCGTTTCCAGATGCGGTTTCAGCCGGGTCAGGTCGCTGGTTTTGCGGACCAGCGCCCGCACCGGAATACCGCGCCGCGCATAACTATCGACAATATAGCTGCCCAAAAAGCCGGTGGCGCCGGTGACAAGTACGGTGGAATTTGCAGTAGGGATGGTCATGGCGTTGGTCCAATTATTCTGAGGATGGATAGAAGCGTTGTTGTAGGGGCACGCTGCAGCGTACCCCTACGGAAAATTGAACGACGTGGTGGACTATCGGGCCATAATCGAAAGCGCGTCGGCCTGGCCGTCGGCGTGATAGCTGCTGCGCACCATCGGGCCGGATTCAACCCATTTAAAGCCCAGTTCCATGCCGGTGTCGTGATATTCCCTGAATTCATCGGGATGAACGTAGCGATACACCGGCAAATGCTGGCGGGTGGGCCGCAGATACTGGCCGATGGTCATAATATCGACGCTGATTGCGCGCAGGTCTTTCATCACCTGAACAACTTCGTCGCGGGTTTCGCCCAGGCCGACCATGATGCCCGTTTTGGTCACGGCCTGCGGGTCAAGTTCTTTGGCGGCGGCCAGCACGCGCAAACTGCGCCGGTAACTGGCCTGGGGGCGCACCGTGCGGTACAGGCGGGGTACGGTTTCGGTGTTGTGATTCAGTATCGACGGTTTGGCCTCCATCACCACTTTCAGCGCGTCCAGGTCGCCTTTAAAATCGGGAATGAGGACCTCTGTGCTGCATTGGGGCCGCCGCCGCCGGATTTCGGCGATGGTGTGGGCGAAGATGTGCGCCCCGCCATCGGGCAGTTCGTCACGGTTCACCGAGGTCAGGACGCAATGTTTCAGCGCCATATCGGCCACGCTTTCGGCCACGCGGCGGGGTTCATCTTCATCAAGGGGCAGGGGCCGGCCCGTTTTAATGCGGCAAAAACTGCAACTACGGGTGCAGGTATCGCCCATCAACAAAAAGGTGGCCGTGCCCCGGCTCCAACACTCGCCCAAATTGGGGCACATCGCTTCTTCGCATACGGTGTGCAGTTGTTTGGAGCGCATCAGGCGGCGCACGTTGTTACAGGTTTTGCCCGCTGGAATTTTGGCCTTGAGCCATGCCGGTTTGCGTTTGGGCAAGGCCGGTTCAATTTGAATGTCTTGCAGTTTGATGGTGGACATGGTATTTCCTTTGTGACGAGACCCCCTCCCTGGCCCTCCCCCTGCCAGGGGGAGGGGAGTTACGGAGGTGATATTTTCTAAGTATCTATCCGTAAATTAATTACGCCGGGTGATGGTCAGGATAGTTGAGGTTGAAAACAACCGGATTCGCGCTTTTTACCCCCTCCCCGGCCCTCCCCCTTTTAGGGGGAGGGC
>JAJRUC010000448.1 GCA_024278015.1 Chloroflexota bacterium | reverse complement strand
CGTTCATTGATACCATTGGCGTGCCGTTGCTGGGCACTATTCCCCAGGACAGCCGCCTGGTTGAGTTTGAGTTCAGCGGCCGGCCGCTGGTTGAACTGGGCGACGATTCGCCGGTGTATCGGGCCGTGGCCGATATGGTGGCGCAAATTCTGGGGTAGTTTTTTCGGCACGCCGGGGAGGGAAACGCGCCACGCCTGAATTTTAGTCAAATAACCTGAACCCGGAGATTGCGGCTATTGCGCGTTCAACCCCCCTCCTCAATCCTCTCCTTTCAAGGGGGGGGAGTAAAATCCTCCCCCCTCAAGAGGGGAGACTGAGGGGGGTGAATACTCAAATAAATTATTTCATATTCAACCTTTGGGCATCGTTCCAAAAAAGGAGGATTTCGATGAAAATTATTGGTGAAAACATTCATATTATTTCCCCCAAAGTGAAAGAGGCGATAAAAAACCGAGACATAAAATTTTTTCAGGACCTGGCCGTTAAACAGGTTGAAGCCGGCATTGATGTGCTGGACCTGAACATTGGCCCCCAAAAGAAGGCCGGGCACGAAATTATGCCCTGGTTGCTGCAAGGCGTGCAGGAAGTGGTAGACGTGCCCTTTTCGCTCGATACCACCAACCTGGCCGCCATCGAAGCCGGGTTGAAAGTAGCCAAAACCCAGTGCATCATCAACTCGGTTTCCGCCGAAGAAGCGCGTCTGGCCGTAGTGCCGCCGTTGGCAAAAAAATACAACGCCAAACTCATCGCTTTGACGATGGGCAAAGGGGGCATTCCGGTCGGTTCAGAAGAGCGGGTCAACATCGCTCTGGAAAAACTCATCCCCATGGCCATGGAAATTGGCCTGCCGATGGAAGACTTGCTCATTGACCCCCTGGTGCTGACCGTGAGCGGCTGTCAGGAATACTGCCCGGAATGTGTCGAAGCGGTGCGTATCCTCAAAGTGGCCGGAGACCCGCCCCCCATGACCAACGTGGGCCTGAGCAACGTTTCCAATTCCGTGCCCAGAGAAATGCGCCCGCTCATCAACCGCACTTACTGCATTATGCTCATGGCCGCCGGGGTAGATTACGCCATCGCCGACCCGCTGGACAAGGATTTGCGCGAGTTTATTCGCATAGTGGATGAGCGCGACGACAGCACCAGCCTGGGCAGCCTCATCCTGACCCTGTACGATAAAACCGCCGGTATGGAAAAACTGGAAGTTGATGATGTGGATATGAGCGACCCCCGGCAAGCAGATATTTTCAAAACAGTGCAAATCTTGTACAATGATATAATCTATACCGATTCGTACCTGCGCGTTTAACGCAAAGATTTTCCCTCCCTGCGCCACTCGTCGTTGAAAAGGCGGCGGTTGGAGCGGGGAAGGAAAATTGGTGACGATTGTCGGCCGGGCAGGTAACATCTGTCGCCGGCAAGATATGAACTTTTATCGTATCTATTCAGCATACGGAAAATGCAACTGTTCATCCCCCCTTAAGCCCCCCTCAAGAGGGGGGAGATATTTCCTCCCCAGCTTGCGGGGGAAGGGCAGGGAGGGGGATGACGGCAGACACATTGCGCCCGCAACAGGGTGCGCCAATCGCTGGACCATATCTTTTGAGGACAAGGTTCAAAAAGTATATTTCTGATATATCAGGAGGAAGTACCACATGTCATTATTTTCACCGCGTCGGTACCAAAAACCATTTACCCCGTACAAAAAAGACATCTCTTTCCCGATGCAGTTGTTCACCTCATTTGAACAGGCCACTAAAAGCGTTATGTTTAGCTGTCGAATGTGCGGCAACTGCATCTTGCAAGAGACCGCCTTTGTTTGCCCCATGACCTGCCCCAAGGGCCTGCGAAACGGTCTGTGCGGCGGGGCCACGCCGGAGGCTTGCGAAGTTGACCCCAGCCGGCCCTGCACGTGGTATGTCATTTATGACCGCGCCGAAAAGATGGGGCGGCTTGACAAATTGCTGGAAATCAACGCCCCGGTTGACGGGGCCAGAGTGGGCCGCGAAACCTGGCTGGAGATGATTAGAGAGTGGCGCAAACACGAGAGCAAGCCCCGGTTGCGCGATTACTTCGGCAACCGCAAACAATTTGATGAAGACTGGGCCAAACTCTTCTACGATGTTCGCCAGCCGATGTGGTGGCAAGGCGACGCCGAATACCACGCCCCCGCTTACGAGCAGCCCATCTCTCGCCTGGAAGCCAACTTACAGGCCGAAACCTTCACCGTCACCGCCGAAATCGCCCCCCCCCTGGGGGCCTCCGGCGACATCATCAAAAAGAAAGTCGGCTGGCTCAACGAATACGTCACCGCCGCCAACTTCACCGACAACGCCTCCGCCTCTCCCCGGATGAGCAGCGTGGCCTCAAGCAAACTTTGCCTCGACCTGGGTATGGAGCCGGTGATGCAACTGCAAGCCCGCGACCGCAGCCGCGTGGTCATCGAATCAGACGCTCTGGGCGCGGCCGGCCTGGGCATCCGCAACATCCTGTGCCTTTCCGGCGACCACCATCGCTTTGGCCCGGCCCCTATGACCAAACCGGACCAGTTCGACCTGGACGCCGTGCAAATGGTGTGGATGCTGCGCCGCATGAGAGACGACGGCATCTATCTGGACGGCCGAAAAATCAAGCGCCGCCCGCAATTCTTCCTCGGCGCGGCCTCGTCACCCTTTGGCGCGCCGCCCGGATACGAAGCCATTCGCGTTCAGAAAAAGGTCAACGCCGGGGCGCAATTTATCCAAACCCAGCCCGTGTTCGATTATGACCGCTTTTTAGAGTGGCTGGAAGCCCTTGACAAACGCAATCTGCTGGACAAAGTTTACCTGCTGCCCGGCCTGACGCCCCTCAAAAGCGCCAGAGCCGCCCACTTTATGGCCGACGGCGTGCCCGGCGTGGTCGTTCCGCCGGAATATGTCAAGCGTATGGATGAAGCCGGCGACAAACAGGGCCAGGAAGAAGAGGGCGTGACCATCGCGCTGGAACTCATCGAAAAAATCAAAAACACCCCCGGCGTACACGGTATGCACATTATGGCTATCCACTGGGAAGG
>JAJRUC010000447.1 GCA_024278015.1 Chloroflexota bacterium | reverse complement strand
CCTCATTCACAACGAATGGGGCGTCGGCTATCGCTTCGGCTGACAGCCCTGAACTTCATTTCGGGGCAGCAAAGCCGGTCGCGCCGAAAACGCGACAGCGCTGCGGCTGTTGGTCATCAACAAAAAGGCAGGCGTAATTAATACGCCTGCCTTTTTCACATGATGTTCTAATGTTTTTCCAGGAAGATTCACACAGCTTTATCATAAAATGAGACTATTGCTTGTAAGGACGAAGACAACCGTCTTTCGTATTAATCAACTCTGCCAAACCGCACATGAGCGAAGCAACGAAACGAATTGTCATCATCGAACCTGACCTGGTTTGGGCCAAAACTTTCTCGGAAAGAGTGCTGATAAAGTACAATTATGCCTCATTTCTGGCTTCCGGCCCCAACGATGGTCTGTTGCTGGCTTTAAATAATAAACCCCATCTGCTGATTTTGCATCTATCCCCGGAAGATTCCCTTCAGTTTTTGCGCAGGCTGGCGCGCGCTCACACCCAGTTGCCCACCATCCTTGTGGCAGACGATGAAGTCTCTGAAATCAGCATCAACCTGCTGCGCCTGGGCGTGCGAGACTGCATAGCCCATCCCTTCCTGTTTGATGACATTATCCAAAGCATCGGCCGTATTTTACGCGCCGAAGCCGGCCCCGGCTGCCATGATAATCGCCCCCAAAATAACTTGCCTGACGAACAGGCCGAAATACTGGAGCGACGGGTTAAAGAATTTGAGATGATTTTCAAGATTGGGCGCTCTATCAACACCCAATTTGATTTGGAAGCGATGTTGAATCGCGTGACCGAAGCGGCGGTGTACATTACCGGCGCCGAAGAAGGCTATTTGCTGCTGGCCGATGAGAACACCGGCAAACTGGAACTCCGCGCGGCGCAAAATCTGGGTGAACGCTCTGCGCAGGAGTTCTCCTTGCCCATTTCAGACAGCATTGCCGGGGCCGTGGTGCGCTCCGGCAAACCCGCTATTTTGGGCGAGACCAAACAAAACTACAAGGTTAAAACCGGCTATCTGGTTAAATCGTTAATCAATGTTCCCTTAAAAGTAAACGACCAGATAATTGGCGTGTTGGGAGTCGATAATCAAATCTCGCGCGCCCGGTTTTCTTCAACGCATTTGAACCGGCTGAATATGCTGGCCGATATTGCCGCCGCCATGCTGGAACACGCCCGCCAATATGCCGGTCTGCATCGAAAACTCAAACGACGCACCCAGGAAGTTTCTGCTGTGCAAACATTGGCCGAACAACTGAAAACGGTTGTCGATTTTGAAGCCGGCGCGCGCCTCATTCTCTCGATTGTGCTGAGAACCACCAAAGCCGAGGCCGGGGTGTTGATGTGGCAAGCTCACCCAAACCATCAACCGCAATATTTTGCTCTGGGAAGTTTGGGTGACCAGGTTTTAAGCCAGAAGAAAACGTTTAACTCCGGCCAATGGTGGAATGTCGATGCCTTGCTGGAGATTGCCAAAACCGGCCGGCCGATACTCCAAAATCAACCCGCAGAGCCTTCCGCCACCAGATTATCGCGCATGGCCCGTTCCGGATTGGCCGTTCCCATATCGGACAGGGAACACCACATTGTGGGCGTATTAAGCCTGGAAAGCACCGTTGAGCAAGCATTTTCGGCGGCAGACCTGGAATTTGTTGTTAATTTTACAGACCAGATTGTGTTGGCCCTGGACCATCTGTTTTTGCAGCACATAACCCGTGTGGCCCACAAACGGTTTATGGCCCTGACCAATTTTATCGATGAAGCGGTCTGCGTCCTTGACGCTGATTTGCGGTTACTCAATTACAATCAGGCCGCCGACGATATTTTTGATATGGCGGCCAAAGATGTTGTCGGTTACTCTGTGTATGAATTATGGCCGCCGGCCAACAATATTCCCCACCCGTTCTGCTTGCTCATTGAGCAGGCTATTGCCGAAAAACGAATTATTTCGTTTGGCAACGACACCTTTGCGCCGGCAGAGCCGGGGGCAAGTCAGGTGGCCGGGGGGAAAATTATCCCGCTTTTTGAAAGAAATCAGGCCGCCGGCGCACTTTGTTTGTTCCGGCCCGTTCAGCCGGACCGCAGCGACCTCCATCTGGAATTTGAATTTGCCAATATGGCCTCGCATCTCTTCAGAACGCCGTTGAACCTTATTCAAAATTCGATTGACTTGCTGTTGCATGTTACCATGACGCCGGATGAGCAAGCGCCCATCTTCAGGAAAATGCGGCAACAGGGGCAGCAACTCACTGACCTGACCCATGAACTGTTGAAGATACTTC
This sequence comes from Chloroflexota bacterium, assembly GCA_024278015.1. Taxonomy (GTDB): domain Bacteria; phylum Chloroflexota; class Anaerolineae; order 4572-78; family 4572-78; genus JAJRUC01. Next base: position 8,846 of record JAJRUC010000447.1, on the reverse strand, counting down.
GGATGGAGGTGGAGGGCATCGCCGTTCAGCGCAAATCGCTTCAGCTTGGGCCGTTGGTTGAAAACGCCCTGGCGTTATTGCAAAATCAGGACCCGCGTTACACCTTCCATGTCTCTGTTACAGACCCGATGCCCCGTGTTTGCGGCGACCTGCCCAAAATTGAACTGGTTTTGGTTAATTTACTGTTGAACGCCATTAAACGCTCCGCCGGGGGCGGGGATATCGCCATTAAAACGAGGGTTAATAAATCAGAAGTAATCATCTCCGTTGCGGATAAAGGGGAGCCGGTTACATCCAGAATGCGGCGTCGCATGTTCGAGCGCTTTTACGCGGTTGACGATGAGGGCGGCAAAACACCTTCCACCTATCAATTGGGGTTGTTCACCACCCGCCGCCTGGTTGAACTGCAAAACGGGCGTATCTGGATTGAAAACCTGGCAGATGGGGTAAGTTTTAATTTTTCATTACCAATTGAGGAGAAAGTTAATGATAACAATTCTAATTATTGACGACGATGTCATTGTGCTGCAACTTCTGCAACTTTTTCTGGAAAACGAGGGCTATCGGGTCTTTTCTGCCAAATCCGGGCCTGTGGGTCTGGACCTGGCCCGGCAATATTCGCCTGATTTGGTGCTGTTAGACCTGGTGATGCCGGTTATGGGCGGCATGGAAACATTTCGGCGGTTGCGTGACCTGGGCATTTACAGCGTAATGATGATGAGCCACCGGCAAGATGAACAAAGCGCCGTAAAAGCCATCCAGATGGGCGCAGATGACTATTTACGCAAGCCGGTGGATTTGCACATTTTGCGGGCAAAAATTCACGCCATGCTGCGTCGAAGCGCCCATTACCTTCAGGCCCAATTTTTATCTTACGATGACGGCCATCTGATGATTGATTTGGAACAGCGTCGGATTACGGTTGACGGGCAATCGGTGAAATTAACCCCCACAGAATTCAGGTTGCTTTCAATTCTGGTTAAGCGGGCCGGGCGGGTTGTCCCTCATGAAGAACTCGTTCAGGAAGTATGGGGTACAGACAAGCAGGTGAGTTTAGGCTCGTTAAAGTTGTATATTCACTATCTGCGAAACAAACTTGAGCAACAGCCGCGCAAGCCGCAATATTTACTGGCCGAATGGGGAATTGGCTACCGATTCAAGCAGGTTTCTATGCCAATGATGTCTCAGACAAAAAAGACGGCGTAAGTTATTTTTACAGGAGTGACGCAGTTGGGAACTCTACCCCCTCCCCGCTTCGCGTCCCCCGAAATCGGAGGAGGAACCAACTTCTCCCCTCACAAGGGGGGGGCGGGGGGTAAAATACGTCAAGTGCGTTATTTAAAAACCGGCCGGGCTTTGGGGCGTTTCCTCAAAGCCTTTTTTGTGCATGGCTTGAAATTCGGCAACAATAAAAAACCGAATGTATTCACATTCGGTTTTTTAGGGGGAGGGGGGAGGATTTCCTGAAATTATCTATTCAAGCGTTTCCGGGGCGTAATCGCAAATGGCAGATTTCCACCAATTGGGAAAAAGCGGCTGAATGGTTGATGTGGCATACCAAATTGTTGCCAAAATCAGTGCATCGGTTAAAAACCAAATAGCGACAATCTTTAAGACCAGCATAAGCTACCCCGCAAACTTTTTCAAACTATTTTCTAATGATTATATAATAACACAAAATCGAAAAAAGTACATAAACATTTCGTAAAATATCGTAAACATACCGTAAATTTTTTTGGCATTTTTTACGGATGATATTTATCGTATTTATTTATGATAGATATCACTGTCAAAACGATGTGATTAATGTTATTATTAACTCATGTTACGCAGTTTGTAATTTGACAAAATTCTATATTTTACAGTGTGCATTTTACCCCCTCCCCCTAACCCCCTCCCCCAAATTTGGGGGAGGGGAAACAAAAGGGGTGAGCGAGGGGGACGAAGTCCCCCTCGCTTTCTATCACTCCCCCCTTCCCATAGGGAAGGGGGGACACAGGGGGGATGGGGAATATCCAAAATTACAAGTTTTTCGCAATAATTTCAATTGTTCCATTCAGACAATTTTTCAACTGCGTAACATCAGTTATTAATATTAGCTGATTGATAATGAACCACGTATTAACTTTGGGAGCAAAAAATGACGAATCGTGCCACAGAACAACGAGTTCGCAATATTGACGCCTTTATACCGCCTGAAATGGCGATTAAAGCTGAAGAAGTTGGCGTAAAAAAAGGTACTATGGGGCCGCGAAACACCTTCGTCCTGGCTGTGCTGGCCGGCGCCTTCATTGGTATGGGTGCTGTTTTTGCCACAACCGCCACTGCCGGGGCCGGCGGCATCTTGCCATACGGCATCATCAAACTGGTCGGCGGCCTGGTTTTCAGTTTGGGACTTATTTTGGTGGTCATTGCCGGCGCAGAGCTTTTTACCGGCAACAACCTGATTATTATGGCCTGGGCCGATAAAAAAATCAGTACCGGCCAGGTGCTTAAAAATTGGGGCATTGTGTACGCGGGCAATTTTATCGGGTCGGTAGCCACGGCCGGGCTAATGTTTATGACCCGGCAATTCACCTTCGGCGGGGGAGCGATTGGCTTGAACATATTGAATATCGCCAATTCAAAAACCGGCCTCGGTTTTGGGCAAGCCATTGCCCTGGGGATTATGTGTAATGCCCTGGTTTGTTTGGCGATATGGCTTTGCTTCAGCGCCCGCAGCGCCACCGACAAAATCCTGGCGATTATCTTTCCGATTACCGCCTTTGTCGCCGCCGGATTTGAACACAGCGTGGCCAATATGTACTTCCTGACCATCGGCTGGCTGGTAAAAATCGGAGCGCCTGCCGCCTTCTGGGCATCCATCGGCAAAACCGCCGCCGATTACAGCAACATTACCTGGAGCAACATCTTCCTGGTCAACTTGCTGCCGGTCACCATCGGCAACATCATCGGCGGCTCGATAATGGTGGGCCTGGTATACTGGTTCATCTACATTCGCAAAGACATGCATCCCCAGGAACATTAAAAGCTCACTTCAACTTTTATAACAGCCCTTTCCCCCGGTTAAAATTTACACGCTGCCGGGGGAATTTTTTGCGCCCGCCTGCCCCCGGCAAGGACTGTTTTGGTAGTTGGCGGGTAAACCACCCTCCCAATCAAAATACACTTGTCCCGGAATATTTGTAAAACCGGGGGGGCGGGTATACACTATGATTAGTGAATAATGGCACGGGCATATTGTAATTTTCCGATTGGCCTGGTTGATGATAAAGAAAAGGGTTTCTCCCAACAGAGACAAAATAACCGTCATTTTTGAAATTCCGGGGTCTATTTGGGCCGAGCGCGTCAATTTGGTGGGCGATTTTAACCACTGGGATACCGAAAGTTTGCCTTTTAAACTGGGCCGCGATGAAAATTGGTACATTGAACTGGAACTTGACGTGGGACAGTCGTACCGTTTTCGTTATTTGTTTGACGGCTCACACTGGCGAGATGAATGGCAAGCCGATAAATACGTGCCCAATCCCCATGGTGGATACGATTCCATCGTTGTGGCCGAGTTACCCCCCGCCGGATAGCTGAGTGACTGACCGGGTTTACACCGCCCCGCCGATGGCGCATTGTCCGGGGAACGGTTATAATAACGGGTTTTGGCTGCCGTCATCAAACAGCTTGTGCAAGGCGGCGGCATGACAAACACGTACAGGCAGTGCAAATATTGTATTTAAGGAGAAATACGCAATGAGTGATGCAAAACCCCAACGGAAAATGGTGACCATTGATGGAAACACCGCCGCCGCATACGTGGCGCATGCAACCAACGAAGTGATTGCCATATACCCCATAACGCCTTCATCTCCAATGGGGGAGATGGCCGACGAAAAATCGGCGCGCGGCGAAACCAATATTTGGGGCACTACCCCGACTGTGATAGAAATGCAGGCCGAAGGCGGAGCCGCCGGGGCCGTGCATGGGGCCTTGACCGCCGGCGCGCTGACCACCACCTTCACCGCTTCGCAGGGCCTGCTGTTGATGATACCCAATATGTACAAGATTGCCGGCGAACTGACCAGCACGGTCTTTCATATTGCGGCCCGCTCGGTGGCGGCCCAGGCGCTGTCTATTTTTGGCGACCACAGCGACGTGATGGCGACGCGGGCCACCGGCTGGGGCATGTTGTTCGCCAACTCGGTGCAGGAAGTGATGGACTTTGCCCTGATTGCTCAAACCGTGGCCCTGGAAGCGCGGGTGCCCTTCCTTCACATCTTCGATGGCTTCCGCACTTCGCACGAAATTATGAAGGTAGAGCAACTGACCAAAGATGATATGAAAGCCATGATGGACGATGACCTGGTTCGCGCCCATCGCGCGCGCGGCCTTTCGCCGGAACGGCCCGCCATTCGCGGCACGGCCCAAAACCCGGATGTCTTCTTCCAGGCCCGTGAGTCGGCCAACCCCTATTACCTGGCTATCCCGATGATTGTCCAAAAAGCTATGGACAAATTCGCCGCTGTTGTGGGCCGGCAATACCGCCTGTTTGATTACGTCGGCGCGCCCGATGCCGAGCGCGTAATTGTGCTGATGGGATCCGGCGCGGAAGCCGTGGAAGAAACCGTCAATTACCTCACCGCCCAGGGCGAAAAAATCGGCTTGCTGAAAGTCCGCCTTTTCCGGCCCTTCTCCGTAAAACATCTGCTGGCGGCCCTGCCCGCCACCACCCGCGTGCTGGCTACCCTGGACCGCACCAAAGAACCGGGCAGCGCCGGCGAACCGCTGTATCAGGATATTGTCACCGCCGTCAACGAAGGTATGACCGACGGTATTGCCCCCTTTGCTCAAATGCCGCGCATCATCGGCGGGCGTTACGGCCTCTCTTCCAAAGAATTTGACCCGGCTATGGTCAAAGGCATTTTTGATGAAATGGCAAAGCCCCGGCCCAAAAACCACTTCACCATCGGCATTAACGATGACGTGACTCACACCAGCCTCAGCTACGACCCCGCTTTTGACATTGAAGGCCCGGACGTGGTGCGGGCCATGTTCTGGGGCCTCGGCTCCGACGGGACGGTTGGGGCCAACAAAAATTCCATCAAAATTATCGGCGAAGAAACCCCCAACTACGCCCAGGGTTACTTTGTGTACGATTCAAAGAAAGCGGGCGCGCGCACCATTTCGCACTTGCGTTTTGGGCCGCAACCCATTCAAAGCACATATCTGGTTAAAAAAGCCAACTTTGTGGCCGTGCATCAATTTGTCTTTTTGGAAAGATACAACGTGCTGGATAACGCCGCCGAAGGGGCCACCTTCCTGCTCAACAGCCCCTACAGCGCCGCTGAAGTCTGGAACCACCTGCCCCGTTCCACTCAGGAACGGATCATTCGGAAAAAACTCAAATTCTACACCATCGATGCCTACGCCGTAGCCACAGAAGCGCAAATGGGCGTGCGCATCAACACCATTATGCAAACCTGTTTCTTTGCCATCAGCGGGGTGTTGCCCCAGGATGAGGCCATCGCCAAAATTAAAGAGGCCATCAGGAAAACCTACGGCAAGCGGGGCGAAATTATTGTCCGTAAAAACTACGCCGCCGTCGATGCCGCGCTGGCTCACCTGCACAAGGTGGATGTGCCGGCCGAAGCCTCCAGCGCTATTAAAAAACCGCCGGTTGTGCCCGCCGCCGCCCCGGATTTTGTGCAAAATGTGACGGCCAAAATGATTGCCGGCGACGGCGACCTGTTGCCCGTGAGCGCTTTGCCCGTGGACGGAACCTATCCCTCCGGCACAACCCAGTGGGAAAAACGCAACATTGCCCTGGAAGTACCCGTGTGGGAACCGGACCTTTGTATTCAGTGTGGAAAATGCGTGCTGGTTTGCCCGCACGCCGTCATTCGGGCCAAAGTTGTGGGTGAAGATGACCTGACCGCCGCCCCCGCCGGCTTCAAATACATGGACGCCGGCTTCAGAGAACTGAAAGCCTTGCCCGATATGAAATTTACGCTGCAAGTGGCTGTGGAAGATTGCACCGGCTGCCAATTGTGCGTTGAATCATGCCCGGCCAAAGACAAAACCCGGGTTGGGCGCAAAGCCATCAATATGACCCCGCAACTTCCCCTGCGGGAACAGGGCCGCAAAGACTGGGCCTTCTTCCTTGACCTGCCGGAAGTCTCCCGCATTAATGACATGAAATTTACCAATGTCAAAAACATCCAGCTCCTTGAACCGCTGTTTGAATTTTCCGGGGCGTGCGCCGGTTGCGGCGAAACCCCCTACATCAAACTGGTAACCCAACTTTATGGTGACCGGGCCATTGTAGCCAACGCCACCGGCTGTTCCAGCATTTACGGCGGCAACCTGCCCACCACGCCCTGGACGTTCAACAAAGACGGCCGCGGTCCCGCCTGGAGCAACTCGCTGTTTGAAGACAACGCCGAATTTGGTCTGGGTATGCGCCTGACCATCGATAAACAAACCGAATATGCCCGCGAACTGGTCGGCCGCTTGCGTGATATTATTGGAGCAGACCTGGCCGATGCCCTGCTCAACGCCGACCAATCGGACGAAATCGGCATCAATACCCAGCGCGAGCGCGTGATTCAATTGAAACAAAAACTGACCGGCGCCACCACCCCGGCTCAAAAAGACCTGCTCAGTCTGGCCGATATGCTGGTTAAACGCAGCGTGTGGATTATGGGCGGCGACGGCTGGGCCTACGACATCGGCTATGGCGGGCTGGACCACGTTTTAGCCAGCGGACGCAATGTGAACGTGTTGGTGCTTGATACCGAAGTGTACTCCAACACCGGCGGGCAGTCTTCCAAAGCGACGCCGTTGGCCGCTGTTGCCAAGTTTGCCGCCGGCGGCAAACCCACCCCCAAAAAAGACCTGGGTATGATGGCTATGAGCTACGGCAATGTGTTTGTGGCCCAAATTTCGATGGGCGCCAACGATGGCCAGACCGTCAGGGCCATCAGGGAAGCCGAAGCCTACGATGGGCCGTCGCTGATTATTGCCTATTCCCCCTGCATTGCCCACGGCATTGATATGTCAAAAAGCCTGGAGCAACAGAAGCTGGCTACAATTTCCGGCTATTGGCCGCTGTATCGCTACAACCCGGACTGGAAGGCCGAGGGCAAAAACCCCCTGAAACTCGATTCCAAAGCCCCCAAAATTTCGTTGAAAGACTACATCTACACCGAAAATCGCTTCCGGGTGTTGGTCAAGAGCAATCCGCAGGCCGCTGCAGAACTCCTTCAGCAAGCCCAGGCAGCCGTCAATGAACGTTGGCATAAATACGAGCAAATGGCAAAAATGGATTGATTTATAATAACTCCATCGCAGGGGCGGTTCGCGAACCGCCCCTGCCCAACTCCATCTGTCTGTCGGACGGTGGTACCGGCGGGCAGGTAAACTGGTATAAAGGATGAACACGAATGGACTTGAAAACGACGTATATGGGTTTGAATCTCAAAAACCCCCTGGTTCCCTCTGCTTCCCCCCTTTCCAAAAAAATCGAAACAATCCGCCAAATGGAAGACGCCGGCGCTGCTGCCGTGGTGATGTATTCGCTGTTTGAAGAACAAATCACCGGCGAAAGCCATGAACTTGACCATTTCCTGAGCCACGGCGCAGACACATTCGCCGAAGCCCTGAGCTATTATCCTGAAATGGAATCCTACAATACCGGCCCGGATGAATATCTGAACCTCATTCGGCAGGCCAAAGAGGCGGTTGATATGCCCGTCATCGGCAGCCTGAACGGCGTCTCTACCGGCGGCTGGATTGGATACGCCCAAAAAATAGAGCAGGCCGGCGCCGACGCGCTGGAAGTGAACGAGTATTACATGCCCACCGACCCCGCCCTGACCGGCGCGGATGTAGAAAAAATGTATCTTGACGTGGCCCGCAACGTAAAAAAATCAGTTTCAATTCCGGTGGCCCTTAAACTGAATCCCTACTTCAGCGCCACGGCCAATATGGCCCAACAGTTGGCCGCAGTGGGCATTGACGCCCTGGTCCTGTTCAACCGTTTCTATCAGCCTGATTTTGACTTGCATAATCTGGACGTGGTGCCGGGCCTGACCTTGAGCAGCTCTCGTGATATGCGCCTGCCGCTGCGCTGGGTGGCGATTTTGTCTTCCCGGATTCCGGTGGATTTTGCCATAACCAGCGGCGTCCATACCCACGAAGACGTGTTGAAAGGGTTGATGGCCGGGGCCAACGTGACGATGATGGCCTCTGAACTGTTGCAAAACGGCATTCACCGTCTGACAGAAATCAGACAGGCGTTACTGGAATGGATGGAAGAACACGAATACGAATCGGTGGTCCAGATGCAGGGCAGTATGTGCCAGAAAAATGTGGCCGAACCGGCTGCTTTTGAACGCGCCAATTATATGAAGGTGTTGCAAAGCTACAGTTAGAACCGGCGATTTTATTGTTGGTATGCCGGCTGACTGACAGATTTAACGCCGGCAGAACCTGGCCGCGCCGGCATGTCCAGCAGACAGATGCGCCTGTTTTTTCAGCAATGGTTCCCGGCTCAAAATGGTTTTTGGATGGCCCCACTTGCGCATCGAATCCGGGTTCCGTAAAAAGTACCGGGTCGAATGCGTCGTCCGAATCGTTTGCCAGCGTGAAAGCGGCGTTTGGCGTGGTCAGGATGAATTTCCCGCCCGAAGTCCCTTTTGCCCTGTTCGGCGTCGGCGGTTCACCCCCACGGGCGTGGGAAATTATTCTCCCGTACTTCAAAAAACTGTGTTGTGAGTTGGTTCACCCCCACGGGTGTGGGGAATTAGTCCGCCAGCAACTCTGGCCCGGCGGCAACAAAGGTTCACCCCCACGGG
>JAJRUC010000021.1 GCA_024278015.1 Chloroflexota bacterium | reverse complement strand
TTACCCCCTCCCCGCTTCGCGTCCCCCGCTGTCGGGGGAGGAGCTAATTCCCCCCGCTTGAGGGCGCGAAGCGGTTTCTTCATCAGGGACTGAGGGGGGTAAAATGTTGCAACTGCGTAAGTCCTAATGATATAATTATGGGGGTGATATGAAATGCCGTTCTTCATCATTCACAATTCATCATTCACAATTCATCATTCACAATTCATCATTCACAATTCATCATTTTTTCAGGAGGGTTTTATGAACAACGCCTCAAAACGCCTGGCCCTGATTGTTACTTTGGGGCTGCTCTTTTTGGCAGCAACCACAATAGCCCTGTGGTTGCTGCCCGCGTCTGTGTGGGCGCAGGGGGGTGGAACTATTTACGTGGCCCCCGCCGGCAGCGACGGCCCCACCTGCGGCCCGCTTGCCGCGCCGTGCCGCACCGTCAAATACGCCGTCGAAAGCCGCGCCCAGCCCGGCAGCCACGTTCTGGCGGCCACCGGCACGTACACCGACCCCTTCACCGTGACCGTGCCCGGCTTAACCGTGGAAGGCGCGGGCCGGGAGAGCCGCATCTCTGCCGGGCATCTGTGGCAGCCGATGGTCACATTCGCCCCCGGCCTGACGGCCACCACCGTCTTCAGTGGTTTTGCGGTGCAAAATACCATGGCCGGCAGTTCCTCCTTTATCCCCACATCCACCACCAGTATTCTGGTGGACGGCAGCGCCCCCACCCTGCAAAATTTATGGGTGCAAGGCGGCCTGGGGGCAGGCATTTGGACCAAAGGCGCGGCCTCGCCTACGCTGCGCGGCAGCGTAATTTGCGCCAATAACGGCTTTCAGGCGCAAAACGATGGCTCCGGCGCGGTTGAGGCCGCCGGAAACTGGTGGGGAACCAACACCCCCCTGGCGGGCGAGACGTATACCGGCACGGTCACAATCACCCCGCCCATTTCGGTGAGTCTGGCCCTGTGGCAGCCGCCCCTCGGCACCGGCTCGCTCGGCTCCTGGAGCGGCAGCGGCAGTTTTGCGCTGAACAGCCCGGCCACGGTCACGGTTTTAATGAACGGCGGCGGCTTCACCCCTCCCCCCGGTATGGTCATCCTCCTTAAAGCCGAAGGAGGCCACTTTGCCGATAGCGGCGGCCCAACCATCAACCTGACGCTGGTTGGCGGCGCGGCCCAAACCACCTTCGTGCCCACCACCACCCACGGCGTTTTCATTGCCGCCTTCGACACGGGCTGCTCAAATCAGGCTATCGCCGGCCTGGACTATCGCTATCACGTTTTTTTGCCGATTGTGATGAAAAACTATCCGCCCCCACCGCCCACCCCGCCCGCGCCCACCTGCCCCGCCACCTCAAACGCCTCTTTCGATTTGCTGTCAACGCTGGGCGCGCCCATCGACCATCCTGATTATTTGCACGGCGATTTGAACCTGTCTTTGCGCGGCTACGACCCCTACACCGCCCCCGACGAAACAACGGGCTTTATTGATTACAACGGGGCCACCGCCTCAGACCCGCCCCAGCTTTCGCAACTGACCACGTTTTACGCCAACAACCCCTTCCCCGGCTTTGCCGCCCTGTATCAGGTGTACGGCTGGATATGGAACCCCACCGCCAACCCGAACATTTGCGGCGGCAACCCCGATGGCTGCGTGGGGCCGATTATGACCTACAATCCGGCAGAGGGCCGGTACTGGGATATTACGATGACCGGCCTGACCACCACCCCCGGCGAAAAAGTCTACCTGCCCACTCGAAGCGCGGAACTTGACCCGGCTTTGCACGCGAAGGCGCTGGTGCTGTACGCCGAAGAAACCCGGCTGACGCTGGGCTACACCCGCGACGATACCATCGCCAACGGCTACGCCGTCCATCTGGAAAATGTGTGCGTTGACCCGAATTTGCTGGCTTTGTACCGGGCGCAGGTAAACCCCGACGGCACGCGCAAAACCGGCAACCTGCCCGCGCTTTCAAACGGGCAAAGCCTCGGCACAGCCCTGGCCGACGAAATGCAGGTGGTTATCAGAGACCGGGGCGCATTTATGGACCCGCGCTCCCGCAAAGACTGGTGGCAGGGCGTCAGCAGTCAGGCCAGCCTGCCCATTATGGTCAGAAACATACCGGAACATTAAGTGTCCCACCGGGGCGGCTCGCGAGTTGCCCCGGTGGTTGTTGTTTGATAACACGTATATTTTTGCCGCTACTCCGGCCGGACGCGCTCCAGATGGCTGCGCTTGTACAGCAGCCGGTCCCGCCAGACATCGGGCAGCAACTGGCTGATGAGGATGGCCGGCTTGCCGGCGGTAATCAAATAGCGGGTTTTGGGGCGGGGGGTTTGCAGGGCCGATAAAATTGCCTGGGCAATGACCGCTGCGGGCAGCCCGGTTCGGCCCTGTTTGGCAAAATATTTCAGCAGCGATTTGATGACCGGCTGATAAGGCGTGCGCCGGTACATCGCCAGCGCCCGGTCTGCCCCTTTGTTCCAGATAGGGGTGGCGATGGGGCCGGGCTGGATGATGATGACCTTGATGCCGAAAGGCATTAATTCTACCCGCAGCGCGTCGGAAAAGGCTTCAAGGGCGAATTTTGAAGCCGAATACGGCCCCATAAAGGGCGTGGTCACTCTGGCGGAAATGGAGCTGATGTTGATGATGCGCCCCGCCTGGTCGGCTTGCTGCATCAGAGGCAAAAATGCCTGCGTAACGGCCAGCAACCCGATGACATTGACCTCAAATTGCAGCCGAACCGCTTTTAAGGGCACGTAGCCCAGCGGCCCGCTCACGGCAACACCGGCATTGTTCACCAAACCGGCCATTCGGCCGCCGGTGGCGGACAGGTGCGCTTCAACCTCGGCAGCGGCCCGCCGGATGCTGTCGTGGTCGGTCACGTCCATCAACAGCGGGCGCAGGGCGGCCTGCCCGCCAAATTGTTCGGCAGCGGCCCGTTTGCGCACCGTGCCGAAAACCGTGTAGCCATGTTCGGCCAAATGCCGGGCCGCAGCCAGGCCAATGCCGGAAGACGCGCCGGTCACAACCACTGTTTTTTCGGCCATTTTCAACTCCCTATGTCTTTCTGGTATACATTAATAATGTGCGGCGTAGCCCGAAACCCAAATCGCCGGTACAAATTTTGCGAGCGTTCATTATCCATTTGGGTGTTGAGGCTGATGGTTTTGATGTTGGCGGCCATAATATTTTGCATGATATGCCGCAAAAGTGTGGCGCCAATCCCTTGCCCCTGAAAATCCGGGTGCGTCGCCAGACGGGTTAAATGAGCGTGGGCGTTAAAGCGGTTCCACCAGGCATAGGCCACCAGCCGGCCGGCCAGAATACCCACGGTGAAGGCGGCGGCGCGGGCCATCGCCTCTCTGAAAGTGACATAGGGTTTTCGCCAGGCGGGGCCAAAAACCAAATGGTCAAGCGCCAGCAAATCCGGCAGGTCGGCCAGGTGCGCGGGCCGAATTTGCAGCCGGGGGTGGGGAACAATATCGGGCAGGGGGCGGTTGCGCCACTCAAACGTAATAACCCGGTCCACCACCAGAAAATCATAGGCCGGCAGTTCATGAGTCAACCAGGGCGCTTCGCCGATTTGCAGCAGGGCCGACAACTGCAATTGTCGTAATTCCTGTTCAACAGCGGGTATGGTCAGCCGCAAAAAGGGCGTAATCCGGCTGTTATCATGTAGAGCCGCCACCACAATCAACCCGAATTGGGGCGGTTGCGGCTCTACCATCAAAAATCCGCGCAAGGCAAACTGGTCTTCCACCACAAAGGCAACATCTTCATCCAGCCGCGATTCGACATCGGCGGCTAAAAGGCGGGCGTGGACGGCCCGGTTTTCACTCATCAGACGGCGGATGGCCCGATGGTCTGTTTTGGCGGCATGTCGAATAGTCAAGCGAGCCGGTTGTCGAAAAATCACAGCGAAACCCTTTGTGCTGAATTGGTATTCCGGTTGTGATTCTATGGCGATTGGCTTAAGTTGGCAAAGTGTCCCCTCTGTTTTGCAACGATTGCCCGCCGCCCGATTTGGCCTGCGGGCCAAAAGCGTTTAAACTGCGCGCAACAACCGCCCCCGGAAGATTAATCTGCAAAGGGAAAATTTATGTCATCACCCCTGACCCTCATTTCGTGGAACGTCAACGGCATCCGCGCCGCGTGCCGCAAAGGCTTTTTGGGTTGGCTGGCCCAAAGCGCCGCCGATATTGTTTGCCTGCAAGAGACTCGCGCCGAAGAAGCGCAACTTGCGCCGGAACTGGCCGCGCCCGCCGGCTACCACGCCTTTTGGAACAGTTCCAAACGCAAACGGGGCTACAGCGGCACCGGCCTGCTAACCCGCATCAAGCCGCTTGAGGTGCAATTCGGGCTGGGCATAGCCGGGTTTGACCAGGAGGGGCGCACTATCATTGCTCGCTACCCGAATTTCACCCTGCTCAACTGCTATTTCCCCAACGGCAGTCGAAATCACAGCCGGGTTCCCTTCAAGCTGGCTTTTTACAATGCGTTTTTGGAAACATGTGAATCGTTGCGGGCGGCGGGGCAAAACATCATCTTCTGCGGCGATGTGAATACCGCCCATCGGGAAATTGACCTGGCCAACCCGGCCGCCAATCAAAGAACCACCGGCTTTTTGCCCGAAGAACGGGCCTGGCTTGACCGCGTACTGGCGGCGGGCTACCTTGACACCTTCCGCCATTTTTATGCCGATGAACCGGGCCGCTATACGTGGTGGTCTGTGCCCGCCCGCGCCAGAGAACGCAACATCGGCTGGCGGCTGGATTACTTTTTTGCCGCCGTCGAACTGCAATCGCGCCTGGTTGACGCTTTCATCCTGGCCGGTGTGCCGGGCAGCGACCATTGTCCGGCGGGCCTGAAGTTGCTGCCGGATTAATCTTCGACGGTCCGGGCAGACTCGGCGGGCAAATCAAACCCGAAGGTAGACCCCTGGCCCAGGGCGCTCTTGAACCACATCACGCCCCCGTGCAGTTCAACCATGCTTTTGGTGATGGAAAGCCCCAGACCGGTGCCGGGCACGTCGCGGATGTTTTGGTCCGAGGCCCGGAAAAATTTTTGGAAGAGACTCGCCTGGTCTTCTTCAGAGATGCCGTAGCCCGTATCGGCCACGCTAACCCGCACCTGCGGCCCGCTGCCGTCCTCTCCTTTGATGAGGGCCGCTTTTATCTCGATGCGCCCTCCTTCCGGGGTGTATTTACAGGCGTTGCTGATGAGGTTGGTCATAATCTGCACCATGCGCCCGTAATCGGCGTGAACCGGGGGCAAGGTGGGGGGAATATCCACCGTCAAATGCAGCTTTTTGGCCTGAACCTGTGTGTCCACCGATTGCACAACCTCCTCCACCACCGGCCCGAAGGCCACGTCGGTCATTTCCAGCCGGATGCGTCCGGCCTCGATGCGGCTCACGTCCAGCAAATCAGAAACCAGCCGGTCCATGCGGTCTACATTGGCGCTGATAATTTGCAAAAATTGCTTTTGCTGGTCAGAAAAACTCTCCCCGCCAATTAATTCCAGCATGCGGGCGTAGCCCTTGATGCTGGTCATCGGAATTTTCAGCTCGTGCGAGGTAACGCTCATAAATTCGGTTTTGGCCTGATTGGCGGCCTGAACCGCTTCAAACAGATGCGCGTTTTGAATAGCCAGGGCTGCATGGCTGGCCAGGCGGGTGGCGAAGGCCTGGTCTTCGGCAGAAAACTGCTCGCTGCCGGAACGCTCCAGGCTAATCACGCCGATAATCCGGTCTTCCAGCGGAATGGGGGCGCACAATTGCCCGGTCGACCGCCCGTCGCTGGCAAAATTGTCCACATGCTCGCCGGTCACGCGCATCGGGTGGCCGGTAACGGCCACTTTCCCCACAATACCCTGCCCCGGCGGCCAGGGTATTTCGGCATACTTTTGGTATTTTTTAGCAATACCGACCATTTCCTTGAACAACAGGTTGTCCTCTTCGTCCTTAGCGGCAATCAAGCCCACCGGCGCGCCCAAAAAATCCATTGTGTTCGACAGGGTGAGCGACAGCACGGCCTGCAAATTGAGGGTGGCGTTCAGGTCGCGGTCAATCAATTCCAGGGTGTTCAACTCTCGCACCCGGCCGGCCAGGGCCTGGTCGGTTTGGGTGAATCGCTGGGCATTAACCAGGGCGATGGCCGCCTGACCGGCGAAAATCGTCAGCGTTTCCAAATCGGTGTCGGAAAATCGACGTTGATTTTTTTTGTTGATGGCCTCAATCACGCCCACCACCCGATTAAAGGCAATCATGGGCACGCCCAGAATATCTCTGGTGCGAAAGTCTGTGGCCTCATCGAAGCTGGTGTTCCAGCGCGAATCGCGGGCCACGTCGTTGACGATGAGGGGCCGGCGCGTTTCGGCGATGGCCCCGGCGATGCTGGCGCTGTCGATGGGCATACGGGCGCCTACCAGATTGATGCCGGTGGGGCCGAGGGCAATCTCGAAAATCAACTCGTGTTTGGCGTCATCAACCAAAAAGATAGAGCCGGCTTCGGCTTGCAGCAGGTCAACCGCTTTTTCGGCCACCAGCCGCAGCGAAGCTTCTCTATCGAGGGTGGCGCTGATAACCCGATTAACGTCGTTCAGAGTACGCAGTTGAGTCGTTTTGGTTTTCGATTCATTGAGCAAACGGGCGCTTTTGAGGGCGATGGCGGCCTGATTGGCTAAAATCTGCACTTCCCGCGCCCCTTCCGGCAGAAAGGGGGGTTGGCCTGCGGCGCGAACAAGCTCCAGCGCGCCCTGAATTTGTCCATCCCAGGTCATGGGGACGGCAATGACCGGCCCAAAGCCGTCGCCGGGGAAGAGGGATACCTGCTCCGGCCGGGCGCGGTAGGCTTCAACAAGTTGGGGTTGCCCGGTTTCCACGGCCCGGCCGGCAATGCCCTGGCCCGGATCAAGCGTCAGGCGGGCGTATTCATCGCCCAGATTGCGGCAAATTCGGCTTTTGAGCCGGCCGGTTTCAGAATCAAGCAGGTAGAGCGCGCCCCCCATTGAGCCGGACAGGGCCACGGCCTGACCCACCACGCCGGACAAAATGGCATCCAAATCCTGCTCGGAAGCAACGTTGAGGTTTATTTCCTGCAAAGCCAAAAACGCTTCAAGTTTTGTATTTTCCATGAAATTCCCGGTCTGTGAATTATCTGTATGCTGAGTGTAGCACAAGCCCGAAGCCAGCGTCAAGATGAAATTAGTACTTTTTCCAATTGGTGCTGCCGTCAGAGAATTTCTTGCTGCC
>JAJRUC010000446.1 GCA_024278015.1 Chloroflexota bacterium | reverse complement strand
GTTGGTTCCGGGGTGTTGGTGGGCGGCGGTGGGGGCGGAGGCGTGTTGGTAGGCGGCGGCGGCCCGGCGGGGGTGTTGGTGGGAGCGGGCTGTTCTTCTGCCGGGGGCGGAGTGGGCGTTTCGGTGGGGATGGGCGTAGGCGTATCGGTGGGAACGGGCGTGATGGTGGGCGTGTTGGTGGGGCTGGGCGTGGGCGACGGAATTAATGTCGGCGTAAAGATGGGACGCGGCGTTTTGGTGGGCGTGGCTGTTGGCTGCGGGGCGCGCACCAGCAGCGTCCCCGCCGAACAGCCGAGACCGATGATTAAAAGTAATACGCCGATGAAAACAGGGACGCGCTTTTTTTGAACCATAATTATCCTCAATAAAACCTTACCCTGAAAATGTTGCCCCAATACGGGTATATTGAGGCAGGGGTAAAAAATTAATCGGCAATCTGTAATGGATCGGGTTAGAATTTCTTGAAAATCATAAACCACCAGCCGGGATTATCGGCGTCAACGGTAATTGGAATGGTGTCTGAAACCTTTTGTCCGCCGCCGTCAACCGCGTAAATGTTCCACACCCCGGTTTCGTAACGGGGAGGGTCAAATTTTACGTTGCCCTGTTTGACGGTGCCGCTGTAGCCGTTGGCTTCGCAGTAGCTGAAGCAACTGGGGGCGCTTTCCCAGTGCAGGCCCGACGGCTGGTGGTCGCCGATAATTTTCATGTTGCCGATGGGGACGTTGTTGCTGTCAACCAGCGCAATGAACATAATCAGCCAACTGTTGGTGGTGGGGAAGGCGATGGGGCCTTCGGCGATTTTGAACGGGAAGCTGGGCGTGGGGGTGGGCGTGGGCGGCGCGGGCGTAAAGGTGGCCGTGGGCGGCTGGGGCTTGGGGGTATTGGTGGGCGGCGGCGTGTTGGTGGGCACGGGGGTGTTGGTGGGCACGGGAGTGTTGGTGGACGCCAACGTCGGTGTTTCGGTGGGGATGGGTGACGGTGACGGCGTGGGCGTTTCGGTGGGCGTTAAGGGGATGGTGGGCGTGGGCGTCCAGTCCGGGGTGGGGGTGAAGGTAGGCCGGGGCGTTTTGGTGGGTCGGGTGACGGCCGCCACCTCTGTGGGTTGGGCGACGCTTCCGCTGCCTGCGCCGGCAATTTTTTGGCGGATGGGGTCAATGTACCCGCAGCCCAGGCTGACCACGGCCACCAGCATGGCCGTTAAGGCCAGACGTTTTTTAAAAGATATGTTGGGATTCAATTGATGCACTTCCTTCTTTTCAGGCTCGCTGATAAATTCCGCACAGTATTATAGTGTTTGGCGGGGATAGGGGCAAAAATCGGGGCGCGCGCCGTTTTATGGCAGGCGCGAGGCTATCCAGGCCAGCAGTTCACGTTGAAAGCGCGGCGCGCTGAACCGCTCGGCGTGGCGGCGGATGCGGGCCGGGTCAAAGGACGTTGCTTCCAGGCGGCGGACGGCTTCTGTCAGGCTGTCTGTCGTCTGCTGATAAAAGTAGACCCCCGTTTCCCCGTCGATGACGGTATCCAGCGCCCCGCCGGCGGCGTAGGCAATTACCGGGCGGCCAGCCGCCTGGGCTTCGACGGGCGTAATGCCGAAATCTTCGTAGCCGGGGAAGACGAAGGCTTTGCAATTTGCCATCAAATCAACCACTTCATCCCAGGGCAGGCGGCCCGTAAACGTCACCGACGGCCCGGCCAACGCTTTCAGCGCCGGGCCGTCGCGCCCTTCGCCGGCAATGATGAGCCGTTTGCCCATGCGGCTAAAGGCTTTCACGGCCAGGTCTATCCGTTTGTACGGAATTAAGCGGGACACGATGAAGTAGTAATCTTCTTTGGGCCGTGAAACGGGCTGAAAGCGGTCGGTATCTACCGGCGGCGGGATGACAATCGAATCACGATGGTAGTATTTTTTGATGCGCTGCTGAATATCGGTGGAAATGGCGCAAAAATGGTCAACCTGTTGGGCGGCCTGATAGTCCCATCGTTGTAAAATTTTGATGACGGGCCACAGGGCCAGGTCGGTCAGGCGGGTCAGCCGTTCTCTGGCGGCGTAATTTTGGTAGTTCCACACATAGCGGGTGGGGGCCAGACAGTAGCACAGGTGCTGCCGGCCGGGCGATTTGCGCAGGCCGTGGATGAAGCCGCTTTTGTTTGAGAGGATGATATCGTAGCCGCGCGTATCCAGGCTGCGCACCGCCGCCGGGTACAGGGGCAGGTACGGCTGGTGGTGGGCGTGGATGCCGGGGGCGCGGTTCAGCCAGCTTGTGCGGATGTCCCACGCCCGATAGGCGGGCGGCATTAAATCCGGGGCGTAAATAGTGGTAAAAACCGGCGCGTCCGGAAACATCTTCACCAACACTTCCAGAACGTTTTCCGCCCCGCCTGTTTGATTGAGCCAGTCGTGTGCTAATGCTATCTTCATAAGCAAGTATAATAATCGTAACGGCGATTACAGGCAAACGGTATTTATTTTTCCGGCGGGTTGGTGTATGATAAAAGCATCAAGCGGCAGGTGAAACGCAATGACAACGGTATGGGTGACGGCAGCCGTCATCGTGGGCGGGCTGGCTTTGATGATATTTGTAGCCAAAGTCGGGGTGAAGATTTTGCCGGCGGCGGTGATTATCGTCTCGCTGGGGGCGGGGCTGGGCGCTGCGCTGGACGCGGCCTTTGATTCGTTCCCCAAACTCGCCGTCGGCGGGGCGATTGTGGCGTTGGTGGGCCTGGTCGGCGCGGCGCTGGAAAATCCGAGCGGCGATTAACTTGCAAAAGGACACAACAATGAATAATTTTATCCTCAAGCAAATCATCATTATCGCCCTGATTATTGTCGGCACCGGCGTGGGCGTTTGGCTGGCGGCCCTGCTTTTGAATAACTGGGCCAGAAAACTGGCGGCAATGACCAAAAACGGTCTGGATGACGCTATTTTGAACACCTTGCGCCTGCCGATTTTGTTCGGCCTGGGGCTGCTGGGCTTTTGGCTGGTGGTTAAACAATTGCAGGCCGGCGTGTCTCTGCCCCTAAAATGGATAGACGCTATCTTTTTTGTGATTTACTGGTTTCTGGTTTATCTTATTATCTATCGGCTGGTGGTCAATCTCTCCAAATGGTATCAAACCGAGGTGGCCTTCCGCACCGAAACCACGCTTGATGAGCAGGTGCTGCCCTTCTTTCGCCGCATTGTGCTGGCGGTTGTCTCTGTGGTGGCCGTGATTGTGCTGCTGGGCCATTTCAACGTCAACAGCAGCACCATCAGCGCCTTTATCACCACTCTGGGTATCGGCAGTTTAGCCATTGCCCTGGCCGCCCAAACCGCCCTGGGCGATACCTTCAGCGGCTTTATGATTATGATGGACCGCCCCTTTCGGATTGGTGACCGGGTGGAACTGGTTGACCTGCAAACCTGGGGTGACGTGCAGGACATCGGCCTGCGCAGCACCCGCATCCTCACCAGAGATAACCGCCTGGTGGTCATTCCCAATTCGGTTATTGCCCAAAACCTGGTGGTCAACCATTCCATCCCCAGCACCATGTACCGGGTGCAAACCCACGTTGCGGTGGCCTACGGCGTGGATATTGACCGCACGCGCCGGGTTTTGGTAGATATTGTGGCCGCTCAGGATTGGGTGATGAAGGACAAACCCGTTGAAGCCCTGTTTCTGGAGTTTCAGGATTCGGGCCTGTTGTTTCGGGTGCGCTGCTGGATAGAGAATTACGTGGACACGCGCCGTATCATCGACAAACTCAACACCTGCATCTACAAAGCCCTGAACGACGCCGCCATCGAAATTCCCTTTCCCCAGCGCGTGGTTCATTTTCGCCCGGAAAACAATGTCATTCGCCGGTCATAAATTGAGGTGAAAACGATGAATTTCAGCAAAAAATTGTCTACCCTGATTAATGCCACGGTGCGCTACGGACTTTCCATGCCCAAACGCAAACTGCGCCGTCCGAAAGCCGACCCGGAATCGGATTTGGACACTCTGCGCCGCCAACTGGCCGAGGTGGAGGCTAAAGAGCGCGAAGTGGCCGACCTGCTTAAAGTCGCGCAGACCGAAACGCAATCGGCCCGCGAAGAAGGCCGCGCCACCGAGGCCGCCGCCCGGCAGCGCCTGGTCGCCGAACTGGAAGCGCATCTGGACACCCGGTCAACCCAGGCCATTGCCCTGTCCAAAAAGCTCAAGGCGTTGCAGGCGGCAGTGGAAACGCAACGCATGGCCGCCGAACAGGCCGCCGGAGACGGCTCCGCCCCGGCAAGCGATTCAGCCGTTGAGGATGGGCCGCCCGCCCCGCCGCATAAAGCCGACCTCTCTGCCAGAAAATCGCGCCTGTCTGATTAGCGTTGACTCAATTGTGTTTTGATGGGCAGGGGCGGCTCGCGAGCCGCCCCTG
>JAJRUC010000445.1 GCA_024278015.1 Chloroflexota bacterium | reverse complement strand
TTTCGGCTTTGATAATGGAAAGTGTCTCTCGCAGCGAAGCCAGTTTCTTGTTCAACTCCCCTTCGTCTTTCTTCTTGCGCAGGTCAAGTTCGTATTGATAGGTGTAGGCTTCTTTGGCGACGCGCATCACCTCGGCGGCGGCCAAATCCATACGATACTGCCGGCTGGACGGTTCGGCGTGGGTGATGTTGGCGTTGACAAAACGCACGGCGGGCAAAAACTGGTTGTTCAGCGATTCCAGCATGCCCTGGGTGCTTTCACCGACCAAATCGTAAATATCTTCGGCCCGTTGTTCGTAAATCAACGACCGGGTTACTTCGCTGATGGCGTTTTGCAGCTTTTCTGAAAAGCCGTTGGCCCCGCCCAGCGTAAAAATAAACTCGCCGGGGTCTTCAATGCGAAACTGCAAGAACAGGTCTACCGACGCTTCAACCCGTTCCTGGGTGGGCGCCTGCCGGATGGGGGCGTTGTAGGGGTATTCTTTGGTGGTGTTGACGATGTAGCTCACTTTTTTGCGAGGGTGCAGCAGCCACTTTCGGCCCGGGCCAACGGTCTCTTCCACCTTGCCGTATTTGGTGATGAGCGCCCGGCAACCATCGGGAATGGTGACGTGCGCGTTTTGCCACACCCGAAAAGCCACAAACGCCAGCCACAAAAGCCAGTAGTGCGGCCCAAACAAAGCCAATCGACTGCTGCCCAACCCCAGCACCCCATTCAGCGCAGAGGCGAAACCCAGGCCCGCCAGGCCAATCACCAGCAGGCCGCCGGCTTCCAGCAGCCAAAACCACGAGCGCGGGTCTTTGGGCATGATAACCGGCGAAATGATATTGGTTTGCCGGCCGCCCTCCTTCTTTTTGGAAAAACTCTGGTTGAGTACTTGCGCCGCCTCTAAAATGGGAGCGCTCATTTGGGCAATTTGGGTGCTGGCCGCCTCGAATCCTTCCTGAGCAGAGAGAAAATCTTTGGCATCCATTTGAAATTGCTCATCGGTGACAACATCCAGTATTTTTTTGAGTTTGCTCATATCCTCCTCCTGTGAAAATGGTCAATGGTGAGCGGTCAATGGTCAATGGATGATTGCGTCTCACGCATCATTTTTATTTCACATGACCATCGACAACATAGTTTCAGTGTATCAAATTGCTTGCAAAGTTACCAGACAGCAAGCTGACAGTGGGCGCAAAAAAAAAGACAACCTGTGGAGGTTGTCTTTCAATTGGCGATAAATCTTTCAGGCGCTGCTCAAAATAAATTCGGGGACGGGTTTTGGCCGCTTGCCCACCGGCCGGCCGCGCATGCTCCACGGCCCGGCCCACTCGATGTGGATATCGACCAGTTTGCCTTTGTAATCCTGCTCATCTTCAAAAAAGACCAGTTTATTGGTGCGGGTGCGGCCTTTCCACTTGCCTTTGTGCTTCTCTTCCACCAGAATTTGCACCGATTTCCCTTCGTAGCGCCGGCTGATTTCTGCGGCGACGGTCTCTTGCAAGGCGTTGACGGCGTGCAACCGGCGTTTCTTCTCTTCCGGCGAAACGTCATCGGGCATAATTTTGGCCGATACGGTCCCCGGACGGGGCGAATACATGGCCGAATGGCAAACGTCCAGCTTCAACTCGGCCAGAACATCAAGCGTACCCTGAAAATGAGCCTCGGTTTCGCCGGGAAAGCCGACGATGATGTCGGTGGCGATGCCGGTTTGGGGCAAATAGTGGCGGATGCGGTCAATCAGGCGGCGATAGTCATCGACGGTGTATTGGCGTTTCATGGCGGCCAGAATTTCATTGTGCCCGGCCTGAATGGGCACTTCGATGTGTTCGCACACTTTGGGCAGGTCGGCCACGGTTTGCAGCAGACGCTCATCCATATAATTGGGGTGGCTGGTTAAAAAGCGGATACGCTCCAGGCCGTCGATGTCGTTCAGGGTGCGCAGCAAATCAGGCATACGCGGGCCGTCGGGCGCATCGTAGCCGTAGCGGTCTACAATTTGGCCCAGCAAGGTCACTTCCTTTACGCCCTGGGCCACCAGACTGCGCACTTCGCGGGCAATATCGCCCACGGGCCGGCTGCGTTCCACCCCCCGGCGGGCGGGGATGATGCAATAGCTGCACACGTGGTTGCAGCCGTACACAACCGGCACGTGGGCCGAAATCATGTTGTGTTGCAAGTGCGCCGGTAAAACCAAATTACCGTCTTGCAGGGCGTGGCGCCGGGCCAACGCAAAGGCGTTCAGCTTGAGTTGCTCCTGTTCCAGCAGATGGTCAATCAGCGGGCCGGGGTCGCCGGGGGGCATGAAAACATCCACGTGGGGCAGCGATTTTTTCAGGCGGGCGTTGCCCTTTACGCCCACCAAACAGCCCATCAAGGCGATGGTGCGCCGGGGATTGCCCTGCTTCAACGGCTTCAGCGAGGCGGTGAAGCCGTAGGCTTTGTCTTCCGCGCTTTGGCGCACCACGCAGGTGTTGATGACAATCACATCGGCTTGCGCGGCGGAGGGAGCGTAGTGATAGCCCAGTTTTTCCAGTTCAGAGCCGACCCGCCGGGAGTCGGCCTCGTTCATTTGACATCCGATTGTCCACAGATGATACTTCATAACTGCCCGGTTATCCTTTTCTGGCCTGTTTGGTTTCGTTTCCGCGTCTGTTTTTGTTCGCAAATTGTTATATCGTTCTGTCCGGCGTCTCTATTTTTGGGCAATGATGACTGCTTCCCACAAGTTAAAGTACATCGTGTCGTCTTCCCAGCGGGGGGCAAACAAAAGTTTGAGCGCGGCGGGAATGTTGCGCATCAACAGCAGGAGTTTTTCTCTATTGGCCGGGGAAACGTTCTGACGGTCTGCCCATTTATGAAACTCGAACTCTTTGCTGAGTTGGTCAATGGTGATAACAGTCAGGCCGGCGGCGGCCATCATCTTGCGTAAGCGAGGCAGCGGGTACACCCAATGATGCGACGGGTCTCTCAATCTTTCGTAGGCGTTGTAGTAGGCGGCGGCCTTTTTATCCGGCACAACAATGTTGTCGGTAAAGCCCAGCGTGCCGCCCGATTTCAGGACGCGGGCAAATTCGGCCAAAACCTGCTGCGATTGGGGAAAATGGTGAAAGGCCAACCGGCAGGTGAGCAAATCGAAGGTATTGTCATCAAAGGGGAGCGATTCAGCGTCGGCCAGGCGGGTTTGGACATTCGTCAAACCCAGTCGGGCCGCCAGTTCGGCGGCTTTGGCCAGCATGCCGGGGGTAATATCGGTGGCGATAACCTGAGAGACGCGCGGCGCAAAAAGGTGGGCCGTATGCCCGGCGCCGGTGGCTACATCCAAAACATACCAGGTTGGTTGGGGTTGAATGAAGCAAGCCAACCGTTGTAAACTTTGACCGTGGGCGTGGACAGTGCTGGTGGCGTAACCGTGAATGGTTTGCTGTCCGCCGAATTGCTGTTGAACCGTCTTTTTGTTATCCACACGTTGCCTTCTCTGCATCATATATAAAACCGGATTTTACACAGTTTGGGGCAAAGAGGCAATAACGGTTGCCGGGGAAGGGAAAATACGCGGGTTGCTGTTTTACGGCGAGGCTTTGATGATAATCAGAGTCATATCATCATGGGGTTCCATCCCTTTGGTATGCTCAATTGTTTCCTGCCAGATATGGTCCAGAATGTCCTGGCTGGTGGCCGTTTCCGGCAGGCTCAGGGCCGCGTTCTGGAATCGTTCAAAACCGAACAGGTCGCCGCGCGTGTTCTGGGCTTCCAGCAGGCCATCGCTGGTCATAATGATGATGGTTGCGGTTTGCAGCCGAATGATTTGGCTGTGATATTGGGTATCCGGGGTGGCCCCTACCGGAAAGCCCCGAACATCAAGCCAGGCGGCCTCATCTGCCTGCCTGATAAGGGGCGCAATCATACCGGCGTTGGCAATTTCCAGGGTGCGGTCATCGGGATTAAACAGCACCACCAGCAAACCTGTGTTCATTCGATTGGTCTGCATGCGCGGGTACAGGGCGTGATTAAGGTTGTTAAGCAGAGTTCCGGGCGACAGGTGATTTCTGACCTGGGTATCAAGCGCGGTAATGGTGATAGCCATAAACAGGGCGCTGGGAACCCCTTTGCCGCTGACATCGCCAATCACCACCCCAAACCGGCCGTCGGGCATGCTCATGTAGCGATAAAAATCGCCGCCAACCAGGCGGGCCGAAACTGACCGGGCGGCAATGGAAAGCCCCGGAATTTGGGGCGTGTCTTGCGGCAGCAAACTCAACTGGATGCGCTGGGCCAGATCCATTTCGTGTTCAATGCGCCTCACTTCGGCTTCGTGCAGGCGGGCATTTTCCAGGGCAATAGAGGCCTGGGCGGCCAACCCCTGGGCTATCCGGATAATCTGGTCGGTAAAGATGGTGTCCGGCTCAGAGGTGCGCAACTCAATTACGCCGATACTTTGTTCCCGCACAATCAAGGGCATAATAAGGCGCAACTTGATATTGTATTCTTCCATTTGCGCCCGTTCATCGGCAAACAGCCGGGGGTCATCGTGCCGGATGAGGCGGAGTTGCTGATTTTTTAACACTTGCCGGACCAGCGGGCGCTCTGACAAATTATATTCCGTGCCGGGGTCTGTCTTTTCTATCCAGTTATTTCCCGCTTTTTCCAGAAAGAGTTCAATGACTTCCACGTCTTTAAGGGCGTTCCAGCGGCTGATGATACAGCTTTCTACATTGGTCAACTCCACAATTTGCTGGGTGATGGCTTTCAGCACTTCGGCGTGAGACAGGGAAGAGGTGATAACCAGGCCGGACTGGTACAACGCTTCCATTTCCCGGCGGCGACGTTGTTCAGCCTGGTACAGGGTGGCGTTTGTCACCACCAGGGCTATTTGATTCGCCAGCGAGGTGAGCAACATTCTTTCGTCCGGGGCCAGGGGAAAGTTGTGTCGCAGGCCAATAACCAGCACTCCAACCACATCTTCGCCCTGCCATAGCGGCAAACCGATACAGCGCATGGAATGGTTGTGGGCCAACGCCTGGGCCATATCCGGGGCCAGGGCTTCCGTCAGGGCAGCCATCCAGGCCTGCACGGAATAGTCCTGAATATTTTTTTGGCAAAGGGTTTTTGTAAACGGATTATCGGCGTGGTCAAGGGGAAAGACAATGCGGCGGCCTGGAGTATCGCCCCGGCGGCGCAGGAATTTATCAAATTTTCCGGAAGCGGCTCGAATGACAAGCTGGTGGGTGTGGTTTTCCGGCAGGCAAATCATAATAGCCGAATAGCCCAGGTTTTGCCGGATGCCTTCCACGGCCAGCCGCAAAATCCGGTTGAGGGAGAGTTTGGCGTTAAAGGTCAGGGCGTTGATATTTTGCAGGGTAGAAAGCCGGTCGTTGCTGGTTTTAAGGCTGGTGTACGTTTTGGCGTTGTCCAGCGCCAGCCCGGCAAAGGGGGTGATTGATTCCAGAAAGGCCACATCATCCTGGTCAAAAAAGTTTGGCTGTTTGCGCCCAAAAATGAACGAACAATGGGGGGTGTTGTGGGTAAGCAGGGGCCAGCCCAGCAAAGAGCCGGTGAAGGGCGGGTTTCCATCGATGGTGATTTCGGCGGCCAGTTCAGCGGTGGGTCGCTTGGCGTTTTCGCCGGTTAAGCCGATGGCTTCGCCCCACTGCAAAAACGGCTGTTTCACCATGCGGTCGGTGGGATGCAAAAAAACTGTGGCCGCCGTTTCTTCCGGCCAAATCACCATGCCGTACTCGGCATCGAAGATGGAAGCCATCAACGCAAGTAGTTTTTTAACAATGTGGGCGGGGTCGCGGGTGGTGCTGAGCGCGTTATTGATTAACGTGCGCCAGATTTTTTGCTTTTGCTCAAGGTGCTGCCGGGCGGCCCTGGCCACGGTATCTCTAACGGCCTGGGGGTCCAGCGGCTTAACCAAAAAATCAAACGCGCCCAGGCGCAGGGCCTTTACCGCCGAAGTCATGGAGCCGTAGGCGGTGATGACAATGACCGGCACATAGGGAATTTTTGACATAACCTTACGCATCAGGTCAAAGCCGTCAACGCCGGGCATCATCAGGTCTGTCAGGATAACGTCCGGGCCTTCTTTCAGGGCCAGATTCAGGCCCTCCTGACCGTCGTGGGCTACCAGCACATCAGCCTGTCGCTTCAAAATCATCGCCAACAGGCGGGCCATTTCTTCTTCGTCGTCTACAATTAATACACTGGTATGATTAAGTTTTGACATAATATTTCCCGTCAGGAAGAAAGAATTGCCCAGTGAGGGAGGGTAACACCGTTCCGACCTAAAGCAAGCTGAAGAAGCCCACTTCCAGCAGGCTGGCGGACAGCAACAGCAACGTTTGGGTATCGTCCAGTTCCGACGAAACCTCTTTAAAGGCGGGCAACATTTCGGTTTCGTCGTTGCTTATCCAGCGCAGGGTGCTGAGGGCGTTCACCTGCGTATTGACTTCGGCAATCTTTTGCCCAAAGATGCTGACCGGATAAAACGGCGAATCAATATCGGGGGTGGCCGGTCGTTCCAGGCTGCCCAAAAGCTGGCCTTCGGCGCCCAACAGACGTTGTTTGCCAAATTCCAGAATCCCCAACGGAGTGCCCTGCCACTGAACGCCCGCTTTGCCCTGGGCCACCACCAGTTCCATTTTACCGTATTTGGTTTCGGCGGTAATGGCCCCGTTCTGCGAAGAATAGGCCTGGCTGGTAAAGGCGATGAGCGGGGTTTCGGGTTGGGTTAAATGCAGGATAATGCCGCTTCGCCGGCTGTCGTGCGTGCTGCCCTTAAAGCTGGTCGAGAGGTCAGTCAACTCAAACTCGGCCAGTTCGCCCCGTTTTTCAGTCAGATAGGCCTCCACATCTTCAATGGGCGTTGGGATATGGGTGGGATGCGGGGTGGATGCGGGCTGGGGGGTATCGGCTTTGCCGTCAACCGCCAGGTCCATATTAACGGGCATCGAAGCCGGCTGTTCGGCAGAAGATTTTCTCATAACAACCAGGGCCGCAATAATCATCCCTGCAACAATGAGCAAGGCTAAAATAGCCACCACAACCAAAAAGATGATTTCAAAGCTCATACGAAACTCCATTCTTTTGAAAAGAAGTAACTATACAGTCACCTGCCCTGCATACTGAAAAAGATGATTGTTTGTCGCAATTTTACCCTCCCCCTGCCCCCTCCCTCATAGGGAGGGGGGAAATGTCCCCTCCCCCCATGAGGGGGAGGGTTAGAGAGAGGGTGTACCTGTATAGTTACGAAAAGAAAATAATTTCCTGACATCCCCATTCAATTATACCAAACCCTGGGGTTTGGTACAAGAAGATAGTGTGCTTTGTAACGCTTCAGTAAGCGTGTATCCGTCTAATGTACCGGCCCACTGGTTATTGCCGTCTCTGAATGTACTGACTTTCACGCTGTTGCACTCAAAGACTAGCGATAGCAAGCGCCTGAATGATACAGGCTTGCGCTTTGCCAGGGTATGTAAACTTTCGGTCACGGGCCGCCCCTTCAGCGTGTTAATAGCGATTTGCCAACTTTCCATAACCGCCACTTTTTCGGCAATGGCAGACAATTCAATTGTTAAACGCTGTTCTTGTCCCCTTAGTTCAGCCAACTTTGCGGCGGCCTCTTGCCGGGTCAGTATGCCCGTGCTGATAGCGTCTATCAGCCGTTCTTTGCCTGCCCGCACACTAGCCAATTCACCCTGCACGGCGGCTTCTATGGCTTCCTCTGTGACACTCTTGCCATATTGGGCGGCGGCGTTATCCAGCGCGGCGTAAAAATCAATCTGGTTTTGAATAAGGTCGGTCAAAAAATCTATAATGGGCGGCAAAACTAATTGTTCGCTATAAGTTTTTCCGGGGCAAACGGCTTTGCCATAATTGCGGTAACTTGTGCATTGATAAGACACGCGCCCTTTGTCGTTTGCCGCTATCATCGGCCCCCCGCACGTGCCGCAAACCACGAAGCCGGTGAAGATGTACTTCCCCCGGCGGCCCAATTCGCGCTTATTCCCGGCCCGGCCTTTGACAAGGCTTTGCACGCGCTCGAATTGGGCTACGCTGATAATTTGTAAGTCCGGTCGATGGGTGATTTTCTCGGTTAGGCTGCTCTCTGAAATGCCGATATACAATTTGCGGCCGGCAATTTTTCTTGTCGTGGTGGATGTAAATTTTTTGCCCATTTTCCCCACGCGCCCTTGCTCATTGAGTATTTTAGCCGCCCCCCACAAATTGCCGCCGGTGGTTTCCAGTGCGTCAAAAACCGCCTTAACGGTTGCTGCTTCGCGCTTGTTAATAGCCAGGTCACTTTGTGGCTTCCCCCCCTGGTCACTATAAACAATCTTATACCCAAGTCCGGGCGCTCCGATAAAACGTCCGGCCCCCGCCCTTGCTTTTATGCCCCGCCTTGCCCTCTTCAGGATGCGCTTGCGTTCACTTTTGGCGACGGCCATTTGTATATCAGCTATAAAATCGTAGCCGTCGTTGTTCAGGTCAACTTTGCTCGAATGCGTGTAAATAATTACTCCGTACTGCATTATGGTCTGCCTGAGGGTGGTGTACACCACAGCATCTTCGGGCCGGGCCAGCCGGTCCAGTTCCTGAACGATAATAGCCTGCACTTCTCCGGCGGCGATGCGGTCTAAAATCTTCAGCATCTTTGGGCGGCCTGTCAGGGTTGTCCCGCTGCCTATTTCCTTAACATACTCCCACGACAAGCCGTTTTGTTCGGCGATTTTAATGCCCTCTTCACGGGCGTTTTTTCGGCTAAAGTTGTCTTTTTGCGAAGTCGTGCTGGCCCGGTCGTAAATTATGGCGTGTGACATTGGCTTATTCCTTTCCCTACTCGAGTTCGCTGAAAATGGCATCGTCAATCACCAAAGCCGCCGTGGGTTTCGCTTCCGGCAAGGCCTTGACCTGCTTCAGAAGCTGGCTGTTTTGGGCGTTTTGAACCGTCTGCATCCGGGCCATAATGCCCATATTTTCTTTGGCGTTGGCGATAAAATCGGCCTGTTGTCGCCGGGCGGCAATCCAGCCCTGAAGCAGGCTTACCGCAAAGCCCAGCCCTATCAGCCCGGCGGAGGTCAGCAGGCCCAGGGTGAAGGCGGCGATGGTGTTACCCTGCCAGCCTGCCAGATAAATCAGAACCCCCACGGCGGCCAGCAGGAAGGCCAAAACGGCGGCTATGACGGCGATTGTGTCTTTCATTGCGCTATTCCCCTCAGTTTGTTTAATTCGGCGTAAAAACCGCCGTTCAGGGCGTTCATTGCCTCGACATAACGATTGTGTATTGTGCGCTTGTGTCCGAAGCGGGCGGTGGCCCCGGCGATAGACAAATGGCGGTTCATTACTTTGCGGGCAAAATACGCGCCCAACACGGCAAAATCCACCCCGGCCTTGGGCCGCCCCCCGGCGGGCGATACCGGGTCGGGCAGGTCGATAACCGGCCCGGCGGCGGGCATCGGTGGCGCGGGTTTACGCTCCAGGCTCGCAAAGTCGGCGGCGGTGGCGCGGGCAATCTGGAAGCGGTCGGCCTTGCCCCCGGCGACGTGCAAAAAGTCACCCGCGCCGGTCAGCCGGTGGGCGGCCAGGCCACTATGCCCGGTCAAAATTGCCGACGTTTGGGCGTTGTCAGTTTGCCCGACAAAGCGGTTAAGCAGGTTATCCAGAATGGCGGGCAATTCCTTCTGTGAAGGCTTTTGGTTGCCCACCATCAAATTGAGGCGATATTTTCTCCCCTGTTTGGCTATATCCTTGAGCATCGCCACATTGGCCGGGTCGGCGGTCAAGTCGCTGATTTCGTCAATCACCACCAGTAGCCGCTTGTCGTCTTTGATATTTCCGGCCTTGCGGCGGGCCAGTTCCCGATGAGCGTAACTCAGGGCGGCGGCGGCTTCCTTCCCGTCGCCGGCAATGGGCGCGGCCAAGTGGGCGCAATTGCGGAAGTCATCAAGCTCGCTGTTTGTGTCTATCACCACCAGCCCCAGCGCGGCGGGCGGGCAGGTTTGCACCAGGGCAACCAAAGCCGATTTGACGGCTTCAGTTTTGCAGCTGCCCGACGTTCCGGCAAAGAGGGCGTGCGGCGCGTCATCAAAGCTAAACTCTATCGGGCGGCGGCGTTCCGCCAACCCTACGGCCAGCCCGGAAACTTCGGCCCGCGTGAATGTTTGCCAGAAACTTTTCTGTAATTCAAACTGGAACGTCACCAGCCCGATTTGCCGGGCGGCGATGACTGTTTCAATTTTGGCGGCCAGGGCCAGCGGTTCGGCGATTTTGATAGCCTTGTTTACCTGTTGCGGGTCGTACAGCCGCGTTCCCAATGCCAGATACCGCGCCCCGCGTTCCGCCGTGAGCAATTGCCCGGCAATGCCCTGGGCGGCGAAAAGTTGGGCCAGAATGTGAGCGTAGGCGCGGGCGTGGGCTTGCAGACTTCGCTTCACGTTTCACCCCCAAACCCGGCAAAAAGGGCCAAATATGGCCCTTCGGAGTTTTTAGCAAGGTTTTCGACATAGTTTTCGACGTAGTTTTCAGCAAGGTATCTCATAATGATACCCCCTGCATTTTGCCGTTCAAGGCTTTGGTATCACGCTTCACAGTGGCGATTGATACCCCCAGCGCGCCGGCAATCTTGCTTTGGCTCAAGCCGTCTTGCGACAAGGCCAACACCAGCCCGGCGGTCAGAATTGAGATAGTCTTATCAGCCTTCATCGTCACCCCCCACGGCGGCCCGCGCGGCCCTCAAGGCGGCGACATAATCGGCCCGGCGCATTACGTTGCTGCAAAAAGCCCCCAGCCCGCCGCCCGCATTGCGGGCCTCAGTGAGGAACAGATCAACCGATTTGCCGAACAACCCCACCCGCTGCCAGCCGTCCGCGGTTTGGCGATACGCGCCGATTCGGAACGAGTAGCCGAAACTATTGCCGCCGGACACATCCACGCGCTGAATTTTACCGATGACCGTCCCGTAGCAGGTGACATATTCAATTACAGCTGCCGGAATGAATGCGTACCCGGCTCGAATGGCGGCCTCTTTGGTGGTGAAGGTTCTCTCACTCATTTTGTCCGTCCAATTAGGTCAATCTCTGCGGCTCGCCCCATTGCGTCGGGGAACAGTTCCCTGCCCTCCCCCGCATTGCGGGCCACGAGCTCCCAGCCGTATTCGTGTGCGATCAAGCCGCCATAGTGTGATTGAGGGTCGTCAACCAGTCCGTCCCATAGCTCAATATCGTCCAGCGTTGCCCCCCCGTCCAGACTGTCGAGGCTGGCCGTGAGCGAACCGGGCGAATACTCGAACCCTGCAATGTAAAATTCAGGGTTGTCGTTGTCGAAAACGAACAAATGCAACCCGCCCCCATTGTCCTCGATGACCTCGTAAGTAAGTGTACGCTTATTCACGGTCCACCCCCAGCACGGCGGCCAGCTTGTCCAGGTCGGCTTTACGGGGGCCGGTGGCATCGCCCCCGCCGTTGTCAGCCCAGCTTAACAGCCCGGCTTCGGCCAACACGCTCAGAAGCACGTTAAAGCCTGCGGTCAATCCGGGCCGCCGCTCCCAAACGCGCAAAATCGTGCGCATTTCGTAAAGCGCGGCGATGGCCCGGTCGGTTTCGGCCTGCCAGGCGGTCAGCACGGCCCGGCGGCGGGCGGCGTGGGCGCCGCCCCTCACTTGCGCGTCAATATTGGTTTGTGGTAGAATTTGGGTATACATAATCGTAAGCTCCTTTACGGTTGTGTCAGGAAGCGCGTCGGGTTCAGGTTCGGCGCGTTTCTGCTTGTGGGGATAAACTTATTTAACGGCTTTGTCTTGCCGGGCCAGCCGCCGTTTGGCTTCGGCCTCAATTGCCTTGCGAATAACAGCCGATATGCTCCGGTCGTCTTGCTCGGCCCATTGGCGCAATTGCGCTTTGACAGCCTCGCTGCCTACAAAGCTGATAATCGTTTTTTCCATACGGTTGCCCCTTTTGGTTGTGAAGTTTTAATAATCTAATTTAGATTATAATCTTATTAAGATAAATTGCAAATAATGGTTATGAATTTTTATAATCGGGCGCGGTGGGCTACAATCCGGTTATGGAGTTCCGGCACTGGCTAGATACCGAATTAAAAAAGCGCGGCCTTAGTCACAATGAATTGGCCCGGCGTTCCGGTTTAGCGCAATCGGCAATATCAAACATTGTGGCCGGTAACAGACAACCCGGCGCGGCGTTCTGTGTCAAGGTGGCTTTGGCCCTTGACATTCCCCCAATGGACACGCTCACTTTGGCCGGGCATATCCCCGCCGATTCACCCCCTGGTAGTTTGGCGGTTGAAGATACCGTGTTGCAAGCCATTATCGACGCGGCGGCCAAACTCCCCCCGCCCCAAAAGCGGCAGGTACTGGACTTTTGCCGCTTCCTGCTATCGCAATAATTGTGCAAGCTGCACAAAAAAGAGGCTATTCGGCCCCCGGCCCGCCAATTCCGGCCCCGGCCCCGGCTCGGTGGTCGGCGATTGCCCCCCGGCCCGTAATCTGTCTCAATAGTACATAATAACGGCCCCAATTCCCTTTATTTTACAAAAGGGTTGTTTTGTAAAATAAAGGATGGTCCTATGCCGCCAGTCGCCCGCTTTTTGGGCAATTCCCCCAACCCGAACCGGCCCCAACCCGGCCCGGTGTCGCCAAACCGGCTCAAACCGGCGATTGACGGCCCGCCGGGCGTGTCAGGTCGTCAATCGCCGTCAATCGCCTGAAAAGGCCCTTTTCGGCGGTCAATCGTCGGGCCAGTTGACAATAATTTCGTCCGGCCCCGGTTCGGTCCTGGGTTCGCCCCAATTCACCACAATGCGCGGCGGCGGCGCGGCGGCGGCGCGGCGGGTTTGGCCTGCTTTTCAAGACGTTTCAAACGTCGCTCAAAATCGCTCGTTTTGTCACCCCTTCGGCCCGCCGTCGCCCTTGCGCGTAAAGGTCGGCGCTCACTCCCGGCGCGGCGGCTTCGGCCTGCCATTGCCTGGCCTGCAAATCCTGATTGCCCGCCATCACGTGCCGCAGGGCGGCCACGCTCACTTCTTCGGCGGCCTTTTTCCGGCTCAATACGGCGATTTGGTCACTCAATTTGGTCGTCATTTTTTGCCCTTAAGGTCTTTGTCCAGTATCAAGATTACAGTTTTCGGCCCGATGCGCTCCGCTTCGGCCCGTTGCGCCTTGAAATCCGGGGCGGTTTCGTCCAGCAAAATGATTTTCGGGGCGGCGGGTGAGGCCCGCTTTTCGAGACGCTTCAAACGTGGTTTGGTACTCATAAGTTTTCCTCCAAACGTGTCAGTCGCGTTTCAATATTTCGCAGTTCGCGCAACTTCAGCAGGTAATTTAAAACATTTTCGGCGGCCCGAATCCGCACGCCGTCAGATACTTCCGGGTCGGTCAGTGCGTCCCGGAACGCGGCAATGGCTAAACTTTGCAGGCCCACCAAGCGGCGGGTAGCCGCATCAATGGCCCGCCCTTCGGCCCCCGCCAATTCGGCTTGAAAATCAGCATCTTCGGCCAGCCAGCGATAAACGGTTCGCTCTCCAAGATTGCAGTGCGCGGCGGCCTGCTTTGCGTTTAAGCCGGTCAGCAAGGCCGCCACAACCTGCCTCTTCTTGCTGTGACTTGCCATAATGTTACCCCCTTTCGTTAATCAGTTCGGCCAGAATATTTTGTACGGCCCGCAATTCGCAGGCTATCAAATTCCGGTGGCCGTGCGTCCGGGCCGCAATTCCGGCGTGCAGATCGATGTACATTTTTGCGATTGCCAGCGCCCGGCGGGTTGTCATTTTTTCGGATTGGTAATTCATCACTTCCCCTTCGGCGTGCAGGGTGTGCAGGGTGTGCAGGGTTGCACCATCTAAGGCTATATATTTCTTTTATCCCCCCCTGTACATTAAAATACATAAAAAATTCACGCGATAGGTATATAGCCTTAGATGGTGCAACCCTGCACACCCTGCACACCTTGCACATCACACCCCGATATTTTGTACTATCCCGACATACAGCCAATACATGCCATCACGCTCTTTTTTCTTCTCAAAACCCAGTCGCGCCCAATCTCTGGCAATACTCGTTGACGATTGCGGTTTGTGGCCGCTTTCGATGCACCAGTCTTTATAAGCCGCGTAAAGTTGCGACGATTTCACCCGAAACGGTTCCCCGTGTTCATCTCTGCCGGTGATACAACATTCCGACACAAACACGGCGGGTATGTCATTCCCTTGTTTGAAATTATCGGTAGCCCCGGCAACCTCCGCCGGAATGTCGAACCGGCCCCGGCAGGTCAATCGCTCCAAACCGGCCAGCGCCCAATTCAAAATACCGGCGGCTTCGGCCTGAATTTTGGCCTTCAGTCCCAAATCGGGCTTGGTGACAGGGTTCGGAAACTCCACCACTTTCACCCGCCGGAACAGCCCGCTATTGGGGTCACTGACGCGGGGCAGTTCATTCATCGCCCAGCACATTTTTGCTTTGGGTGTTACTTCCACCGGGTCCCGAAATTTCCGGTCAATCGTGATTTTCTCCCCCGATATGATTGCGTTTATCAGGTCGGTCGAAGCCAGATACCGGCCCGGCTGTTCGGTGGCGATGACCAGCGTCTTGCCGGGCAGGTTTTGCAGGGCGAATCGGCTCCGCTCAACATCGGCCAGCCCCAGCAGCCCGGCCCGGCCCCCCAGCATTACTTCCAACCCGGCGATGAAGGTTGACTTGCCCCGCCCCGGCGCGGAATATAACCAGATTGCCAGTTCGTGTTTCGTCTCAATCGTTAGCGCATAGCCCGCAAATTCCTGCAAAAAGCGGCCCACTTCCGGGCTGAAAACTGATTGCAAAAAGCGTTCCCAATGTGGCGCGGCGGCGGTCGGGTCGTAGCCGTAGGGCGCGCCCGTGGTGGGGTATAGCGCCGGGTCGTGCGGCCTCAGTTCGCCGGTCGGGATGTGCAGCGCCCCGTTGGCGCAAACCAAAAAGTCCGGGTTGCCGTCCCAGCGGTCCGCCTCAATGAAAACATCCAGCCGCGCCATTTCAGAAGCGCTATACACCAAACTCGCTGACGGGCGCACCCCTTCCCCTTTAGCGGCTTGACACACCTGTTTCACTGCCTGCCTGACTTTTTCGGCGGGTATTGCCGCCCATATTCCCTGCCGATACCGCCGCCAATCGCCCAGCCCGAAAGCCGTTCGGGGTGCGGCAACCTGCCAGCGGTCGGCCAGTTCGTCATCGGTGGGCTTGCGCGTCTTGCCTTCCGGCTCGGCGGCGGTCTCAATCGGCGGCGTTTTTGGCTTATGAGGCGTGGGCGGCGTTGGTTGCCGGTCGGGGACAGACAACGGTTTTGTAATACCCGAATCAATCCCGCTCTTGACGGTCTTTTCCGTTTCGCGGTCCCCCAATCCGATAGCCTAGGCGATTTGAGTCAATGCGGCTTCAACCTCAGCGCGGTTCAGATAGCCACCGCCAATCCAGCCCCCCAGGGTGTAGGCGGCTCTAACCAGGACGTTATTGCGCTCCCCCTGCGTTGCAGCAGCCAGCGTGGTTAGTTCACCGTCAAACGCGGTTTTAACGTAGGGATGAATACCCCCGGTGGGCGTTGCAGCCCCCCCTGTGCGCCGTTCAGGTTGCGGCGGCGCATTGGATAGCCCAATGTCAGACAATCGGCTTACAATTGGCGTTTCAGTGTCCCAGGGGGGCATCAGCCATTCATAGCGGCGGCCTGAACCGTGGACAGAAGGCGGCGCAACAACATAGCCGCCGTCCGTTTTGATGTCGCCAACCTGCACCCCCTCAAAATACAATTTGCCATTGCCGGTAATATCACCCACTTTTATGTACACGTGAAAGCCCCTCCCGGTTGAGGCGGTGGGCGCGTTAAGTTCCGGGTAGGCGGTCGCCCATCGGTGATAAGCTTCGGCATTGTCGAAGTCCAGGACGGTTAAGCCGTTCGAGACAAGGCCGGTGATAATTGCGATATTGCGCGGGCGGCCATTGCCAAACCACGTGTTCAAGTCGCCAAAGGTGGGGCGGGTGGTCTGGTACTGCTTCCAACCCTTCAAAGCCGGGCGTTTTGATTCGTTGGCGTCTCCCGGTGTTTGATTGATAGGGATAATGCAATAACCGGCGCGGAAATAATCTTGGGCGTACTGCAATGTCTGGCTCATTTCAAAAAATCCAATTCACGCTTCAGAAAATCAATCAACCGACTCGCCTCGGCGCGGCTCAGTTCGTGGGTTCCGGCGCGGGCGATTCCAAATTGCCGCTTCGCTTGCCGCCAACGCTCCAGTCCTGCCCGGCGGCGCAAGACTTGCAAAAATCCAACCTGTTTTTCAGTTGCGAGCGGCTCTTTCAGGTGGTCAATTTCAGCCTCAATCAAGAGACGCCCAATTTCGGCCACAATACTCATCCATCACCTCCTGTTGAGGTGGCGCCGGAGCCGCCGTTGGGGGGCTGGCCGGGCCGGGGGAGCAAACCGGCTTGCTCAAGGGCCCCCCGAATAAGCAAGGCTGCCTGCTGGCGTGGGTCTCGTTTTTCTTGCCGGCCCAGTCGCCATAACGCCGCCGCCTCATTACCCTCTAACATAACTACAAAACGTTTCATCATTTTCACGCTCCTGAATCAAAAATGGCCTATGTTCATAGCATAGACCATTTTTGAAGACGTGGATGGTATGAATTTGGAAAATTTTGGTATGAATTTGGCGCTAGGCGAAATAACTTAACATAGTTTTTTGTGACTTGCTGCCAAGAAGTTCATTACGCATCGCTCGTACTTTTTCTTGGCTGACATTCAGCTTTTGTCCAATTTGATAATCTGGTTTCCCGGCTAAGGTTAAACTGACCAGATTTTCCCATTCTTTGCGTTCTTCAGCTGTGCGCCCCTGCCAGCTTGCCTGGAATGTCTTTTTGACTCCAGCCCACAAATGGTGTAAATACGGATAAGCTGCCTCTGGGGGCGGTTCTAGCAATGTGCTCGAGGCATCCTCTGGCCCACCCTGCCAGGCGGTTTCATCTTCCAGGCGCTGAAAAAGCCCCTCTATGACTTTTCTTTGATGGGTATTCTGCCTCTTTTGGAGTGATTTATCACTTATCAAAACTGGGCCAGAAATATGTAATTCTGATTGTTTTTCAGATATTTTACTCACCTTACGCAGTTGAGAATTTGACAAAATTGAAAGTTTGGGAATTCAGTTGTTTAAGTTCATCGTAGGCGGCTCGAATGGCTTTGAGATAAAGTTTCTGTTTGATGGCAAAATGGTTGGTATGATGGTGAAGTTTGAG
>JAJRUC010000444.1 GCA_024278015.1 Chloroflexota bacterium | reverse complement strand
GAGATCGGCAGGACCAACGGCATACCCGTGGAACACTCACACATAGAGGCCTTCGGCGAGGAGAACTGGAAGAACATAGAACAGGAGATAAGGCTCCACGAATCGGCAAGGGAGGATGGGGTGGACATCCTCTTCGACGTGATACCCTACGTGGCGGCCAATACCACCCTCCTTGCATGTTTTCCTCCTTACGCCTTTGAGGGGGGTATGGATCAGTTCCTGGCAAGGCTCAAGGATGTGGATGAGAGAGCGAGGATCAGGCAGGACGTGGAGGACATGGCCTCTGTCTGGCCCACGTGGCTTCCGGGAAGGTGGCCCCATAACCTGGTCCGGGCCACTGGATGGAAGAATATCATACTTATCTGGGTGCCGGGTGAGAAGAACGCCCGATACGTGGGCAGGAGCATGGTTGAAATCGGGCGCCTTGAAAACAAGGATCCCTTTGACGCGGCGGCCGATATACTGATCGACGAAAAGGGCGCTGCCATGGCCCTCTACTTCGGTGTGAGCGGGGATCGTCATGGTGACGAGGGCCTTAAGAAGTTCCTGGCCCATCCCAACGGGGCCATAAATACGGATGCGATTGTAACCGGTAGCGGGGTCCCCCATCCGGCGGCCTTCGGGGCCTTTCCGCGGGTCCTGGGCCAGTACGTGAGGGAACAGGGATTGCTTACCCTGGAGGACGCGGTAAGGAAGATGACGTCGCTTACGGCCCAGAGGTTCGGTATTCACGACAGGGGCCTTATCAAAGAGGGAATGCACGCGGATATCACCATCTTCAACCAGGATGAGATATACGATAACGCCACTTACACAGACTCGAACAGGGAGCCCAGCGGGATCAAGTACGTGCTGATAAACGGCCTGCCCGCGCTGGAACTGTGCCGGCAGTGGATGACCGCTGCCGGGGCGGAAACCATCGCTGTGCCCAGCGGCTACATAGCCTACTGGCTGCCGTTGATGGTGATGAATCTGTCGCTGGCGCATGTGCGGCAGGGCGAGAATTATGCGGCGGATTTGGCCGCCTTGTACAACGCCCGTCGCTATTGGGCCGACCATCGGTTGCCCAGCTACCGGCAGCTTGTGGTGGCCGCCAAACGCCCCGCCGATGATTCCCGCTTGACCGCCATCGAACAGCATTTCAGCCAAAATACGCCCGACCACGCTCCCGATTTCAGCAGCATCGCCACCATGTGGCAGGCCATCACCTGGCAGCGGGCGCTCAAAGCCCGCGACGAGGAAATCGCTGCCCTGCGCCAACAGGTTGCCGGCTACCAATCCGGTCGGGTAATGCGCCTGCTTGCCGCCCTGCAAAACCTGCTGTCCGTATTCAGGAAGTGACCCTTATGGAAAGCCCCCCGGCCTCTGTGATTATTTTGAGCTGGAACGGTAAAGATTATTTGCAGCCCTGTCTGGAGGCCGTGCTGGCCCAGGATTATTCGGCCCTGGAAGTGATTGTCGTCGATAACGGCTCGGCGGACGGCTCTGCCGATTTTGTGGCAACGCACTTTCCGCAGGTAAAGTTGATTCGCAATCCGCAAAATATCGGCTTTGCCGCCGGAAACAATACCGGCTTGCGGCAGGCGCAGGGTGATGCGTTGGTGTTGCTCAATCAGGATACGGTGGTGCGGCCCGGCTGGCTGGCCGCCCTTTGCGCCGAACTGACCGACTCCACCGTGGGCATTGCCGGGTGCAAAATTTTTAACGCCGATGGAACGCTCCAGCACGCCGGCGGCGCGCTTGATGCCCGGGGCGCGGCTGTTCACCTGGGCAGCGGTGAGGTTGACAGCGGGCAATATGACCGGCCCGCCGATGCGGAGTTTGTGACCGGGGCGGCCCTGGCCCTGACCGCCGGCACGCTGAAGGCCATTGGTTTGCTGGACGAAGGCTTTTATCCGGCCTACTACGAAGACACCGACTGGTGTTTTCGGGCCAAAGCCGCCGGGCTGCGGGTGCGTTACGTGCCCGCAGCCGCGCTTGTCCACGCCGAATCCGCCTCGACGGAAGCTATGCCGCTGGCCCGGAAAACCATGATGCACCAGGGCCGGCTGCGCTTTTTGCTGAAACATCGTCCGTTGGCGGCCCTGCAAACCGGCTTTCTGCCCGCCGAACAAGCCTGGCTCAGCCGCCTGGGCCACACCATCGAAATGATGGCTGCCCGCGAAGCGTACCTGAAGCATATGCTCTCGCTGGGGGAGATGGCCGCCTGGCGCTGCCAAACCGGCCTGACCGCCCCCACCCAAACGGTGCGGGCAGAATGGCAAGCCTTGCTGCACCTGTTGACCACCTTGCGCCACACCTGCCTGCAACGCGAAGCCCGGACCATTGCCGCCGGCAATGGTCCGCCCGTTGTCTCTTTAACCCCCGGCTCCGACCATCACTGGCGGGAGTTGCAAGATTTTTGGCAGTTGCAGGAATACGCTTTTCGGTCATCGGTTCCCGGTTTGGCCCTCTTCCGAAAACTGTGGCACAACATCGCCGCGCGTTGGTCTGACCTGGCGTTGATTAATCAGCAAACCAAAGTAAACTGGGCTGTCAAAAACCTGATGACCACCCTGGCCCAGGAAGTTGGCCCCGCCACTGACCAGACCCTGCGTGAAATTAACCTGCTGGCCCGGCGCGTGGTAGAACTGGAGCAGCAAGTGGCTGTTTTGCAGGAATCCTTGCAAAATCAGCAGAGAAAGTAATCGTACAACCGTCGGTACCGGTTTGAGTCAAGTGTTTGCTTCATTTGCATCACAAGTTGTTTGGAATATTTCCACACTTTCTGAACCACATCCGGAACAATTCCTCATACCTTTTTTCCTGATATTCTTCCTGATTTGAGTGTCCTTCTTATACCATCAGGACTTACGCAGTTGCAACATTTTACCCCCCTCAGTCCCTGATGAAGAAACCGCTTCGCGCCCTCAAGCGGGGGGAATTAGCTCCTCCCCCGACAGCGGGGGGCGCGAAGCGGGGAGGGGGTAAAACACCGTGATTTACCGCAACTGCGTAAGTCCTGACCATTATACCATATCACTACCTGTGCAAGACCACCTGATTTCGACATCCACGCGCCATAAAGGTTGAGCAGATATGTTTTTATTGTTGCGAAGTCGGACGTTCTTTTTCACAACCCGTGGTACAATTTTGCACCTTGTCAAAATCACAGTCTATGGTATAATGAGTTCAATCAAAATTTTCAAAAAATCTCATTTTGTTGGTGCTTGCGATGACAGGGTGAAAACACTCCGTCAATGCGATGGCGCTTTTGCGCAAAAGAATACTTTTGTGATGTATTCTTCATAATTATACTCAACTGCGTCACAAACGAACATGGTTTTTCACTGATATATGTTGGTTCGGGGTAGGGACAACCCTTG
>JAJRUC010000443.1 GCA_024278015.1 Chloroflexota bacterium | reverse complement strand
CGTTTGCTGACCAGATTGCCGGTGCCGGTGTTCAATGCCTGCTGGAGTTGGGTATCGGCCAGAGCAATTTTAACTCGCTGCCGGAAGGTTGGTTCAGTCTGAGGCATGGTCGTCCTCCGTCTTGATGGGGCGCAGCGTTTCGGCAATGTGTTTAACCTGCACTGCGCTGCCCCGTTTTTGCAGCCCTCCGCCAATGTGCAGCAGACAACCGGCGTCGATGCCCGTCACCACGTCCGCGCCGCCGGCCTCGATGTTGTCCAGCTTTTTAGAGAGCATCGCCCCGGAAAGCTCGCTCATCTTTACCGCAAACAGGCCGCCGAAGCCGCAGCAGTCGGTTTCGGCGGGGGTGTCCACCAGTTCCGCCCCGAATGCGTTGCCCAGCAGGGTTTTGGGCTGGTTGTAAATGCGCAGGTTTCGCAGGCCGTGGCAAGAGGGCAGATACGTCAATTTGGCCCGGATGGCCGGTTTCAGGTTGGTCAGGCCCACCTCATCCACCAGAAACTGGG
Organism: Chloroflexota bacterium; assembly: GCA_024278015.1. Classification (GTDB taxonomy): domain Bacteria; phylum Chloroflexota; class Anaerolineae; order 4572-78; family 4572-78; genus JAJRUC01. The sequence continues at coordinate 6,540 of JAJRUC010000443.1, read as the reverse complement.
TGAACTCGAACACCCGCCCGGCCACCGCTTCGGCTTTGGCCGCGTAATCCGGTTCGGCGGCAAACAGCGTCTGGTAGTGATGGATGAGCATATCGGCGCACGAGCCGGAAGGGATGACGATGGGGCCGCTGGTGGCGTGCAGCACATTCAGGGTGTGGCGGGCCATGGGGCGGGCATCGTCCCAAAAGCCGCCGTTAAAGGCCGGTTGGCCGCAACAGGTCTGGTCAAAAGGAAATTCGACGGTAAAGCCTTGCGCTTCCAGCAGGTCTGCCACGGCCATGCCCGCTTGCGGAAAGAACGCATCGATTAAACAGGTGACAAACAGTTGCACGGTTTTTGGGGCCATAAGCTGTATCCCTCTTTTTGGAAGTGGCTTTATTTTAGAGGAAGATGGCCGTTGATGCAACAAAATCTTTAAAACTTGAAAAAGTTGGCAAGATGGAGTATCATAAAACAAGTCAAGCGTTTTAACCGCATACTGTAAATGCTTCGAGGTTGAATTGAGACAAAGTACCGGCCATTGTTCTGTGTTTGCTTTCGACAAAACAGGGCGGGGTCTGAATGGCGCTATTCATTTTGGGAATAGCGCTTTTTTTGTATGGACAAGGAGGTGATTGTAACCGGCTCACCGCGTGCGGGGGTGGCCTCCCCATCTGATTTAACCCGAATCAAGTTTTTTATTAGCAACCGATAAACAAGGAGGTTTTTATGACTATTGGTGGTTTTGCCAACAAAATTGCGTGGATTAATCTCACGGATGGAAACGTGGATTACAAACCCGTTGATGAAGATATGGCGAAGAAATATTTGGGTGGCCGTGGCATGGGCGTTAAATTTGTGTTCGATAACGGCCCGGAGGTAGACCCGCTTTCGCCGGACAACATTATGTGTGTGATGGGCGGCCCGCTAACCGGCACCGATGTGAACATGAGCGGTCGCTTGTGCGTGGTGACCAAATCGCCCTTAACCGGCACTGTCACCGATAGCCATATGGGCGGCTGGACGGCGGCCAAAATGAAGTGGGCCGGTTTCGATGCCCTGGTCTTCAAGGGCAAGGCCGAAAAACCGGTGTACGCTTATCTGGAAAACGGCGAACTGACCCTGCACGATGCCGGCGACGTATGGGGCAAAGGCGTACACGACACCATCAAGATGTTGCGGGCCAAACACGGCGAAGAGTGCGCGGTGATGGCAATTGGGCAAGCGGGTGAAAATCTGGTGAAATTTGCCTGCTGGATTAATGAAGATGACCGCGCTGCCGGCCGCGGCGGCACCGGTGCTGTGGGCGGCAGCAAAAACCTGAAGGCTATCGTCATTAAAGGGGACAAGAAGAACAAACCCGTCCCCGCCAATAAAGAAGCCGACAAAGCCGCCCGCAAAAAAGCGCTGGCGGTCATCATGGCCGAAGAAAATATCACCTCGCCGCGCAAGGGCGGGTTGAGCGTGTACGGCACCAACGTTTTAACGAACATCACCAACAGCATTGGCGGGTTGCCGGCCAAAAACTCGCAATTTACGGCCAGCGCCCCCGAATTTGCCGAAAAAGTATCCGGCGAATACGTGAACGAACACATTCTGGTGAACGACCCCACCTGCCACGCCTGCCCGGTGGCCTGCAAAAAAGAGGTTGAGGTTAAGGAAGGCCCGTTCAAGGTTCATATGGAAAGTGTGGAATACGAACCGGCCTGGTCGTTAGGCCCCAATTGCGGCAGCGACGATGTGAACGCGGTGGCCTACATCATCAATATGGCTAACGATTACGGCTTCGATGCCATTGAAATCGGCCAGACATTGTCTATGTACATGGAAGCCGGCCAGCGCGGCTACACCAACGGCGACGGTGTTCTTGAATGGGGAGACACCCACGGTATGGTAGAAGTGGCTCGCAAAATTGCCCTGCGCGAAGGCGTGGGCGACAAGCTGGCCGAAGGCCCCGCCAATGCCGCCAAAGCCTGGGGGCATCCTGAAATTGCCATGTCCGTTAAAGGCCAGGCCATTCCGGCCTACGACCCGCGCGGTTTGAAAGGTATGGGCATTGCCTACGCCACCAGCAACCGGGGCGCGTGTCACCTGCGGGCCTACACCCCCGCCTCTGAACTGGGCGTAATGCCCTTCGGCACCCTCAAAACCGACCCGCTGGCCTGGGAAGGCAAGGGCGAATTGACCATGATTTTCCAGAATGTCCATGCCGTTTCAGATTCGATGGATATGTGCAAATTCTCCGCCTTTGCCGAGGGGATGGATGAATACACGGCCCAGTTTAACGGCGTCACCGGCCTGGGCTACAGCGTTGAAGAGATGCTGTTGTGCGGCGAGCGCATTTATAACCTGGAACGCTACTACAACAACCTGGCGGGCTTCCGCGAAGGGTCTGACTATCTCCCCAAACGCTTCACCACCGAGGCCAGCACCATGCCCGGCTCTGAAGGCCATGTGTGCGAGTTGGACCAAATGCTGGAAGAATACTACGCCAAACGGGGCTGGGAAAACGGCGTTGTGCCTGAATCGAAGTTGAAGGAACTGGGTATCCTGTAAATTTACCAATTTTCCGCAAAAATCGCAGGGGCACGATGCATCGTGCCCCTGCAGGCTTTCTGGATATGGTTGGTTGCGACAGGTTGGGTCGCTCATCGCCCCGGCGGGAAGACGCTGAGTTCGTCTCCCGCAGAGACCGGAATTTGCGGCCCGCCAATGTAGCTTAAATCTTTGCCGTTGAGCAAAACGCGCCACATCGGTTTGACGGCGTAGATTTTTTCGGCCTCAAACCAGGGCGTGCCTGTCGCATCGAGTCGCTCGCCGCCCTGCCAGTTGATGTCAAATACTTCTGACCGGGCATGGGGGAAATAATTAAAGAGTTTTTGCAGCGCCACCGCTACCGGAGCGCCTTCAGCCAGGTGGACTTGCAGGTTTTGCCTGCCGGTGATGGTCCGCATCCGTCCGAACATGGAAACCTGCACCGCAAAGTCGCCGCTGTCCAGCGCGCAGGCCGCATGGTAGCCGATGTGCATCATATGCAGGTGCATACTCAACACTTTGTTCCAGCCGGCCAGGGCCGGCGGCACAGCAGGGTGGCCGGGCATCTCTTCGGCCAAAAAGCGGGCGAAGGTGGCGTTGACCAGACTGATGGCTCCGGTGATGTACACTGCCGGCACATGGATGCGACGCGGGCCGTGCGCGGCGTGATATTGCCCCGCCTTGAAAAGGTAGCGGGCAAAGTCCTCGCTAAAATCAAACCCCAGCAACCGGGCCAGCCACACCGTAAAAAAACGGCGGCGCTCGGCCAGATGCGCTTCGTCCGCGCCCTTTTCCCAACCCAAAATGATGGCCGTGTCGTGATTTTTCAACAGATAATCATAGTTGCCCACCACCAGTTCGTGGCCGCGCTGCAATAAAACTTCTACTGTTTCCAGCATGGCGGCCATATCGGCCTGGCCCAGGCTGACAAACGATTTCATCCGCTGCCATTCTTCTTCCGGCGAAGGCATTAATTGCGTTAAATTCCAGACAGGCGGATGCGGGCTTGCGTTATCCAACTGAGCAAACGGGTCCATTTTTTTTCTCCACGGGTTAATTATTGTTAGCGTAGTGCGGCGGGGGCCATTTGTCTGCAACTTTTGTCACAGTGCGCCGAAATTTACCCCCCCCCGCGCATCGTTTTCCAGTGCAATTTTTCCAGCAACTCGCTCAAAGCGGCTTCATCTCCCGAAAATTCGGCCTCAATGCGCCCCACCACCAGCGAACCGATGCGGACCGGTTCGTTTTTGCGGACAACGGCCTGCCAGCCGGCGCCGGTCATCACGTTTTCTGCCGTTTCTGTTGCCCCCAGGTCAACCAGATAATCTTTCATCAACCACAGCGGCACGCCGAAAATGCGCTTCACCGGCCACCGCCCACCGGCGGAAAGACGCGCACATCATCTTGCGCGGTTACAATCGTTTCCGGGCCGTCCAGATAACGGGCGTCTCTGCCGTTGATAAAAAAATGAAAGGCTGAATGCATCTCGCCGTCAGAGCGCAAAAGCTCGCCGCGCATGGCCGGGTACGCGGCAAACATCTGCTCAATCATGTTGCCGACGGTCATGGGCGCGCCGCCGTTCAGCGTAATACTTTTGCCTCCGACAATCGCCCGCAGAGTGGCGTAGACTTTTATTTCCATAACTGCCCCTTTTGCAAAAACAGGTTAAGATTATTGTAGCCTTCAAAACAGAAAAATCAAGCCGCCCGAACCTTGTCATCAGGATTGCCTCTGCGTGGGGGCAATGGTATGATGCGGGTCAAACACTCGCCATAATCGACCTTGAATATTTAACTTTCCATAATGTAAATTGGGCATTGTGGCTTGCGAATTTTATGGTATAATAGTTATGTTAGATGAAAGAAGCATCAGTCGTTTGGTGGAGGGTATGGTCTATGGCTAGAAAGCGCGCCAGCCTGAAAGATAAAAACGTATTCAAGCGCAGTCGGGAGCTTGACGCCCTGTTCGGCTCACCCGCTCATGCGGAAGAAGAATCTGCCGCCGCAGAAACGCCCCAAAGCGATGCGCCGGCTGAAGCGGCCCCGGCCACAACGCCCGTTACAGAGGCGAGCCGGCCCGAACCGCAGGAAGATTTGCCCGTGGGCGAAGCCGCCCTGGACGAGTTGACCTTCGACCCGGCCAGCCTGCCCCCGGCCCTGGAGACTCCGCCGGGCGGCCCCCTGACCGAAGACCTGCCCAGCGCCGAAATCGGCGACGACGCCCCCGACGTGGACGACCTGTTCGATTTTCCGCCGGCCCTGGAGACTCCGCCGGGCGGCCCCTTAACCGAAGACCTGCCCAGCGCCGAAATCGGCGACGACGCCTCGGCCATTGACGGCACGCTCAACTTCCCCCCGGCCCTGGAAACGGCTCCCTCCGGCGAAGCCGCGCCCGCTGACGCGCTTCCGGCAGATGACATTGACATGGCCTTGTTCAACTCTGTCCTGGCCGAAGACCCCGCCCCGGTGGCCTCTGCTTCTGTGACGCCCCCGCCCGCCGGTTCGTCGCCCGCCGCCGATATTGCATCGCATGAGAGCGGCCTGGATTTTGAACCTGCCACCACGCCCCCGCCCGCTATTCCGGCCCGGCCCGTGGCCCCGCCCGCCCCCCGGCCCGCTGTTTCAGCCGGCGCAGAGGGCGCTGCCGGCGGCCCCGGTTTTGTGTCTCGCGCCACCCCCTTAACGTTTTCGGGAGCTGATATGGCAGATGATTTTTTCGATTTCACCCGTTTCGATAGAGAAGCGCCGACAGCCTCTTTTGAATTACCGGCCAATATAGACATACTCACCCCGGAAGAGCGCAAGGAACGGGCCAAACTATTGCAGGACCCGCGCATCAGAGAACAATTTATGCAGGTCTACAACGCCATCGATGCCGAATACGAACATATTTTGAACGATAATGTCAGCGTCAGCCGGGAAATTACAGACTGGGCGCACAAACTTTTGGCCGAAACCCGCTACATCATCATGAATTACCAGCTTGAATACCTGGCTAAAGCGGAATGGAATATTGAGCAAGTGCGCGCCCGTCTGGACAGGGCCGAAGAGAGTACCCATTATTCGCAAAAATGGAGCTGGCGATTGCTGGTATGGGGTATGGCCTGGTTTGTTATTTTTGTTTATTTAATCTTCAAACCCGATTATCTGAGTTTGTTCCTTAAAAGTAACAACGCCATTTCTGACTTGCTGGTGGTGGAAATCTTTTTGCGGACGATATTCTTCGGCGGCATTGGCGGCGTGGCGGCCATCTTCCATAACTTGTTGCGCTATGTCACCAAAAGAACCTTCGATACCGAATACATCCTGTCGTATTTTGCCAAACCGTTTATGGGTATGATTGTCGGCACACTGGTGTATTTGATTGTGTTTGTGGTCATGCGCCCCTTCCAGATAACCCCGGAAGTCTTGCAAAACACGGCGGCCGGCAGCGATACCAGCCGCTTTGTGTTTGAAGTGCTGTCATATTTTATGGCGACGGCGGCCGGCTTCAAAGAAAATCTGGTCTTTGACCTGATGAACAAGGTTATGAAAATTATCTTCAGAGACGCGCCCTCCCAATCCGATGTTGTCCCGCCACCGCCGCCGCCCGGCCCGTTTTCCGCCGGTTCAACCAGTTGAAACGGCTGTAAATTGCGCAATCAGCATCAGTAGTTCACCGCAGGGACCATGCATGCGAAAAATAGCAGTGGTAGGCTTTAAGGGCGGCATCGGCAAAACAACCATTTGCGTTAATCTGGGCGCGGGGCTGGCGTTGAACGGCCGGCGCGTGTTGCTGGTTGATACCGATACGCAGGCCAATCTGGCAATTGCGCTGGGCGTAAAAAATCACCGCTACTCGCTGGCCGATGTGCTGAACAAGCGCATTGCCACCGCCGAAGCAATTGTGCCCGCCCGCAAAAATCTTGATTTGCTGCCGGGTAGTCTGGCCTTGTTCAAGGCCCAGCAGCTGATGGTGCTGGAGATGGCCCGCGAGGAAATTTTCATCGAACTGTTTGCCGACATCACCAATTACGATTACCAGATT
>JAJRUC010000442.1 GCA_024278015.1 Chloroflexota bacterium | reverse complement strand
GGGAAGGGGGGACACAGGGGGGATGGGGAATATCTAAAATTACAAGTTTTTCGTAATAATTTCAATTATTCCATTCAGGCAATTTTTCAACTGCGTAACATCAGTTAATTAAAAAAAGAGCGGACAGTTACGTCCGCTCTTTTTTGGTTTCGTCCGGAATTACGTTAGCGTTGCACCACCAGCCGAATTTGGCACGGTTCCGGGTAATTGCCGGTGACATCAACCACTACCAGCCGAAAGCCGTACTCGCCGGGGGGGACGGTGTCGGTGTTCCAGGTAGCCAGCAGCCCGTCGGCCACCGGGGTGGTGTAATTCTGGATGAAATTCCAGTTGCCGCCGGGGGCCAGAAACTCGATTTTGTAGTAGTCAAAATTTTCAACGGTAGCCGCGCCGAAAATCCGGATAGTGCCGGAAACCGTTGCCCCGGTGCCGGGTTGGGTGATGTGCGCCCCCGGATTGGGGCAGTTTGGCGGCGCGCCCGCGTTTGCTGCCGGTTCGGGCGTGGAAGTTTCTTCCGCCACGGCGGCCTGGGTGGGGCGCGGCGTGGGGGTTTGGGTGGGCGTGGGCGTGGGCAACAGGGTGGGCGGCGTGGGTGTGGGCGGCAGTTCCACCACGGCGGTGGGGGTGGGCGTCACTTCCGGCAGGGGAACTTCTTTAATTAACGTGGTTGAAACGTAAAATACGCCGCCGGCCAACAGCATAATCACCAGCAGGTTGATGGTTGCTCTGGTGAAACGGGCGGTGGCGTTTTCTCTTTCCAGCGCAAAAATTGACCGCGTCCGTTCCCGGAGCGCCAAATTCATCACCCGCAGCAAGATAAAGGCGATGATTGCCAGCAATAGATAGAGCCACAGCGCGTAGTCGGCAACGAGTTTGACTAAAATTGACATGAGCGATTTAAGCCTTTGGCGTATTTTCTGGTGTGGGGTCAGGCCGGCCACACTGTCTCAAAGTATACGGGGGGGATGAAGATGCGGCAAATTTTTCGGCAACGTCTTCCGTATGGTTTATGTACGCTTAACCTACAGTTACCCTACGATGGCCCGCCCGGCCAGCACCCCTTTGACCACCGCAATCAGTTTTGATGAGATGGTCCGGCCGGCGGCCAGTACCTCTTCGTGGGTAGTTTGCCCGCCGCTGGTCGGGTCGGTGATGGCGATGTTGGTGATGCCGCTAATGCCCAGCACCCGCATACCGCTGTGCCGGGCCACCACTACTTCCGGCGCGGTAGACATGCCCACCGCGTCGCCGCCGATGGCGCGTAAAAAGCGAATCTCGGCCGGGGTCTCGAAGGTGGGGCCGGACAAGCTGACGTAAACCCCTTCTTGCAGGCTGATTTCGGCTTGTTGGGCGGCCCGGCGGGCCACTTGTTGCAGCTCAAGGTCGTAGGGCGTGACCATGCTGGGGAAGCGCGGGCCAAATTCATCGAAATTGGGGCCGCGCAACGGATTGTACCCGGCCATGCCCGTAAAATTAATGTGGTCGGTGATGAGCATCAAATCGCCCACGTGGAAGGCCGGGTTCAGCCCGCCGGCGGCGTTTGTCACCACCAGCGTTTTAATGCCCAACAGGCGCAGCACCCGAATTGGCATGGTGATGGCTTGCATGGAATGGCCTTCGTAAAAATGGGTGCGGCCCTGCATCGCCAGCACGGTTTGGCCCTGCAACAGGCCGATGACCATGCGGCCGGCGTGGCCCGGCACCGTTGAGCGGGTAAAGTGCGGAATATCGGCGTAGGGCACATACGTCGGCTCGCCGATTTCTTCGGCCAGCGGCCCCATCCCGGAGCCGAGTACCAGCGCCACGGTGGGCGAATGGGGCGTTTGCTGTTTTATGCAGGCCGCCGCTTCTTTAAATGCTTGCATCGATAAAGGTTGTTCGTTCATAAATGACCTCGTCAGGATGAGTTGAGATTAAATTATGCGCAAAAAATTGGCGACTACCATTTAGTCGCCAATTAACTTATGCAGTTGGAAGCCAGGTCTAGCCTTCATTTTCCGCGTTTTGCACCAGATGGGTGTAGACCTGCGTGGTTGAGATATTGGCATGGCCCAGCAACTTTTGAATATCTTGCAGCGATTTTCCGTGGCTGAGTTTGTGGGCGGCAAAAGAATGGCGCAGCGTGTGCGGGGTAACTTTGTTTGAAATGCCCACTTCTTCCACGTAGCGCTTGATAATGAGCCACGAGCCTTGCCGGGTTAATCGCTGCCCCCGGTGATTCAGAAACAGGGCCGTTTCCTTGGGCGAGCGCATCAGCCGTTTGCGTCCCTCATCAATGTACACTTGCAACGCTTGCAGCGCTTCGGCGTTAAGGGGGATAAACCGTTCTTTAATGCCGCTTTTTTTGCCTTGCACGCGCACCGTACTGTTTTCAAAATCAACGTCATCGACATTGAGCGAAACCAGCTCTGTAACGCGCATACCGGAGGCGTACAGCAGCTCTAAAATGGCGTGGTCGCGCCGCGATTTGGGGGCGTCGTTGGCGGTGGTGGCGCTGAGGAGTTTATTAATATCCTTGATGGATATAGTGCGCGGGAGTCGTTTTTTGACTTTGGGCGAATCCAGCGTGGTGGTGGGGTCTGTTTGAATAATACCTTCGGCGATGAGGTAGTGGAAGAACGATTTCAGGGCGGCCACCTTGCGGGCAATCGTTGACGAAGAGTAGCTTTTCGGCTTGCCGTCTTTCAGCGTGGTCACGTATTCATCAACAAAGGGCTTGTTGACAGCCATCCAGTCTCCCTGAACTTTCGGGGTTGCAAACGTGGTAAACTGGTTTAAATCGTTTCGATAGGCGGCGATGGTGTTTTCGGTATATCCTTTTTCTTTCTCCAGAAATGTCAAGAAGCTCTGAACCGTTTTATTCATAATCTGCTCCTTCGAAAGGGGTCACTTTCTGCAAACCAAAACCATACATAATCAGTTTACCATATTATTGACGGCGTGGCAACATTATGTGAATCTCATCCGTAACCCGTATTGCCGTTCCATTCACAAAGCCGCTTCTTTTTAACCGGCTTGATTGTGGTATAATTGATTGCTATGAAAGAAGTATTGTCGCTTGCGCTGATTGTAATTTTTTCGGCGGCCTGCGGGCAGTTAATTACCCCGGCCCCCACCACCCGCCCGGCCACGCCCACCGCCACCGAATCGCTGCGGGTGACTGTTTTGCCGACGGTGACGGCCCGGCCCACGGCCACGCCCAAACCGGCCACCCCGGCGCCCACGCCCACGTTTACCGTTACGCCCACGCCCATTGTCTATCAGGTGCAGCCGGGCGATACGTTGCTGGCTATTGCCATTGCCTACAACGTGCCCGCCGAAGCCATTCAGGTGGCGAACGGCATTGTGGACCCGCGTTCCCTGCAAATTGACCAGTTGCTGATTATTCCCGAACCGGAAGACGAGGCCGGCGACCAGTTGCCCCCCACCCCCACCCCCGTGCCGGTTACGGTGCAGGGGGTAAACTTTTTGCGGACGCCGCAGGGAACGTTGTGGTGCTTTGGCGAAGTGCTGAATCCGGGCAGCGCCACTCTTTCAGAATTGGTGCTGGAAGTTAATTTGTACGATGCCGAAGGGAAGTTGCTGGCCTCTAAAGCCACGTTTACCCTGCTGGATGTGATTGCATCGCAACAGCGGGCGCCGTTTGCCCTGTTAGTTGAGAACCCGCCGTCTTCATTTGCCCAGTATCAGGTTTCGGCGGTTTCGGCGGTGCCGCTGCTGGGGCAAACCCGCTATTACCTGGCCCTGACTCCCATCGAGGTTTCGGCGACGGTGGCGGGGGCGTCCACGTATCGCATCAGCGGCCAGTTGCAAAATACCGGCCCGGCCAACGCCGAATCCATTAAACTGGTGGTGGTGGCCTACGATGAGGCCGGCAAAATTGTGGCCCAGCGACAGGTTTCGCTTGAGGTGGTTGTTTTACGCAGCCGGGCCAGAACGCCCTTTGCCGTTGACCTGACCCTGCCCGCAGAGAGTACCGTCAGCCGCTATGTTGTTCAGGCCCAGGGGCTGCGCGCGCCGTAAAAAAGGCGGTTATCCCCGCTATTTTATTTGAAGAGGTTT
>JAJRUC010000020.1 GCA_024278015.1 Chloroflexota bacterium | reverse complement strand
GTTCGCGAACCGCCCCTGCAAAAATCGATACCGTAGGGGCACGATGCATCGTGCCCCTACCATTAAATTATAGTTGACGCAGTACTAATGTAGCTTTCTGTTCGGGGCTACATCAACCGAAACAAAAAAGCCACCGGCGGTCATTTCCGCCGGTGGCTTTTGCTTTGGCTGCACATTGATGAGACAGGTCTACTGCGCATCGCTCTCATTTTCGCACAAAAATGGCCCCCGACCTTCGGCTCCGTGATAAGCGTAAACCGCGCCACCCGCCCGCAAGGTGATTTTGTAGCCCGGCACCAACGCCTGGGTGTACATCATACCCGGCTGCGGACAGCCCAGCGCCCCGTTTCGCCACGTAATTTCCTCCAGCCCAACGACGGTAATGTCTGCCGCCGCTATGTTCAGGCGTTGGGCTAAATCGGCTTTGGCCGTGTTGACGATGGAAATTTCTGCCTGCGTCGTTTCGGGGGCCGGCGGGGTGACGTCGTCTCGTGGGGCCACGTTTTTCCCGGTTTCACCCATCACCGGCGAAACGCCCACCGATTCCTGCCGGGCCGGGGTAGCGACGGGCGAAACCGGCGTCGGGGGCGCTTCGGTGGGGATACTTTGGGCGGCGGGGGGCGTTTGGGTGGGGGAGGGGGTTGGTTTGGGGCCGCAGGCGGTCAGGCTCAAGGCCAGCAAAGCCGGCAGCCAAAGCGTTTTCAACTGTGCAGTCATAATATCTCCGGTCACTGTTTATCGATAGACGCGGTTGGGTAGCGAATGGTTCCCGCTAATCACAAGCGTGAATCCATTTTGCGCCGGTTAACAATACCAAATCCTGCACCGGCAGCTCAATATTCACCCCCCGTTTGCCGCCGCTCACCAGAATAGTGTCCAGCAATTGCGCCGCCTCATCAATAAAAACATCAAAGCCCCGGTTAAGCAACGCCGGCGCCGAAATACCACCCACCTTCAGACCGGTCAGCCGTTCCGCTTCTCGGTGGGCGGCCATCCGCACCTTCTTTTCGCCCACAATTTGCGCCACCCGTTTTAAATTCAGGTTGCGATTCGCCGCCGCCATAATCAACATCGGTTTGGTTTTGGGGGTGTTCCGCAAAACCACCAGCGTTTTGTAGACCATTTCAGGCGGTTTACCCAACGCCTCGGCCACGCCATCGGCGCTGTGGATGGACTCCGGAAACTCATACACGGTGAAGGGTATTTTGCGCTTGCTCAACAAGCGGGTACTGTTCAGTTTGATGGCCATCGTCGTCTCCTGTGCGCGGGATACCTGCGTTATAACCCGAATTAATCGATCTGTCAACCGGCCGGTCATTAAAAATTCAAAATGAATAATGAAAAATTTTGCGTTTTGCGCTTTAAATTTGAAATTGCCGGCTTGCAGTACCAAATACCCTTTGTTTTCAAGAGGCCAAATCAGCTATAATTAACCTGTAAAGTTATCACCAAATATGAAAGGAGTATTTTATGTCAGAAGACCACGTGGCCCAAATCATTGGCCGGGCAGTCACCGATTCGCAATTCAGAGAGCAGCTATTTGCCGACCCGGAAGCGGCTTTACAACCGTATGACCTGTCTGACGACGAAAGGCAAGCCCTGATGCAGGTAAAAAAGGAAGACCTGGAAGACTTCGGCGGCAAACTCGATAAACGCATTACCAAAAGTAAAATGTGGTAAATGATACTTGAACCGTTGCCCGAAAAATACGCGCGCCTGACCGCCACCCGGTCGGGCGTGTCTCGTGTGGGCTGGCAAGATAACCTGCAACAGGCCGTGCAATTTGAAATGCTGTTAAATCTGCAAATCCCGATTAACGCTTCGGTGCTGGATGCGGGCTGCGGCGTGGGCGATTTGTTGCCGCCGCTCATTGAGCGGGGATTTGCCGGGCCGTACACCGGCCTGGACATGCACCCCCCCTTTCTGGCCGAAGCCGAATCGCGTTTTGCCGCCCGCCCGCCCGTCCGCTTTTTGCTGGCCGATGCCCGGTTTCCCCCCGTTGCGCCGCACGATTTCATCTTTGCTTCCGGCCTGTTCGATTATAAAACCGAAGCCGCCGCCCATTGGGCGCAAACCATCCGCGCTTTGGCGGCAAAAACCACCCGCGCCCTGGCCTGGAACGGCTACTACCGGCTTCCGGCCCGGCGCAGCGATATGTGGGCCGTTTCCTTGCCGCAGGTTACGGCTTTGTGCCAAAGTCTTTCGCCGTACTGGCAGTTGCGGGCAGATTACGCGCCGGGGCATTATACGGCCGTCGTCTTTAAGCCGGCTTACTGGCTGACCCCGGCCTTGCAAACGCTGATTGGACATCTGTTTCTGGATGAATCGCTGCGCGCCCGAATCAAAAATCAGCCGGAAACGGTGGCCCGCCGGTACGGACTTTCGATTCAGCAGCTGAATTTTCTGGACCCGCTGCTGTAACTTCAGCCATTCTCATTTTGATAATTTTCCGGATTTTTCGGCAGGTACGCTAAAAATGACGGTTTGGTTGGTGAGGGGCACGTTGCAGCTACACGGACTTGCCCCCAAAGTGAAACGCACCCGGTAGTTTTGGGGAGCTTTGACTATCGCCTGTCTTCAGTGTACAATCGCATATAGTAAAATTCATCGAGGTAATTTTTTATGAGCAAACCATTCAATTATGGCGGGCAGGCAGTGATAGAAGGCGTGATGATGCGTGGTCAAAAACGGATGACCATTGCCGTGCGCCGGCCCGACGGCGGTATTGAAGTCCACAGCGAGCCGCTGAACCCCCGCATCTATTCCAGCCGAATCAACAAAATGCCCTTTGTACGCGGCGTAACCATGCTGTGGGATGCCCTGGGCCTGGGTATGCGGGCGCTGATGTTTTCTGCCGATGTGGCGATGGGCGAAGAGGAGGTTGACTTTCAGGGGCCGGTGGCCTGGGGAACGGTGGCCGTCTCTTTGTTGATTGCGGTGGGCGTGTTTTTTGTACTCCCTTTGCTGGTGATTGGCTGGGCCGAACAGTATCTGGGCGCAACCATCTGGAGCAATGTGGTAGAGGGCGTTTTTCGGCTGGCCCTGTTTGTGGGCTATGTCTGGGCCATCGGCTTTATGCCCGATATCCGGCGCGTGTTTGGCTATCACGGCGCGGAACACAAGGCCATCAACGCCTATGAAAACGACGTGCCCCTTGTGCCGGAACAAATTTGCACCCAAAGCATCACCCATCCGCGCTGCGGCACGGCCTTTTTGCTTATCGTCATGGTCATTTCTATTTTTGTGTTTGTGCTGTTGGGTACGCCTTCAATCTGGCTGCGGATTATCTCCCGGATAGTACTCATTCCGGTGATAGCCGGGCTGGCCTACGAATTTTTGAAGTTCAGCGCCGCCCACGACCGGAATCCCCTCATCAAATTGCTGGTGGCGCCGGGCCTGGCCTTGCAAGACCTTACCACCCGCGAACCGGACAACGATATGCTTGAGGTTTCGGCGGCGGCCCTGACCCGCCTGCTGGAAGAAGAAAATATGCTGCCCCAACCGGCGGCAAGCCATGCGGTCTCCCTTGACCCGCTGGTTGCGGCCACCGATTCCTGAGCGTCGGAACAAGGTATCGTGTCATCCCGTCCGGAACGTCATTGCGAGCGGAGCGAAGCAATCTCCGCTGACGGCAATAGAGATTGCTTCAGCTCTACGGGCTTCGCAATGACACGGCGATATAGTTACGTGTTGTCAATTGAATAAAGCCGGTCAACCTGTACGTTTTTTGTGGGGTAAATGCCTGTTGTGTCTCGAATAGTCAGCCGAGTATCGAAAGCCAAAGCTGCCCAATTGTGCCAACAAGGGTTGGAATGTTATCAAAATTGGGATACTGAACGCGCTATTGAGGCGTTTGAAACCGCAACTGCGCTTGACGATACAAACCCTGACTACTTTTTGCACCTGGCCCGGACCTATGTTCGTCTGGGTGATTACGACGCCATGCGTCGGGCGCTGGGCGGGTTCATCCATTTGGAAACGGACCAACGCCTGATTGACCGGTTTGAAGCGTTGTTCGGCAGCGCGCTGGATGAAGTGGAAAAACACCTGACCGACGTGATGACCGGCCGCAAGGTTCCCCTGCAAATTGTGGGGGCCGCTTTGCACATGTGGGTTGAATTTCGGGTAGCGATGGGGCGCAATCCCATTAATACCGTTGAGACAAAGGCCCTCGCCTGGGCCGCCGCGCTCGATTACACGGTTCGGAAAGTGAATTTTTTCGAGACCGACAGCGAACAAATAGCCGCATGGTATCAAATTCCCCCTAAAGCCGTAAAATACCACCATCGTTTGCTGGTAGAAACACTGGATATTATGCCGTGCGATTACCGCTACTTTCGGGGAAGCGACAATCCCCTGGACAAACTCGTTGAAGCCGCGCTTATTCTGGAAGACCTGGAAGACCGTTTCTACAATTCCCGCTAATAACGTTTGTTGGATATTGCCCCCTTCACACGGGCAATTTAATTAATTTACTATCATATCAGGAGGTTAAAATGCGAGAACATCAAGGTGAACATCACAGCCACATCGGGCTGGACGCTCACGGAATTATCAATGTCAATGATATTTACTGGAACTTGCCCACATCGGCTTTGTATGAAGAGGCCATTCGCCGCCGGGAAGGCATTATTGCCCACCTGGGGCCGCTGGTTGTGCGCACCGGCCATCATACCGGCCGCTCTCCCAACGATAAATTCATTGTCAAGGAACCTTCTACGGCAGACCAGATCTGGTGGGGAGACGTGAATCGGCCGTTTGACCAGGCCCGATTCGACGAACTGCACCGGCGGTTGCTCTCTTATTTGCAATTGAAGGATGTGTACGTGCAAGATTGCTGGGCCGGGGCAGACCCCGACTATCGGCTGCCGGTGCGCATTATTACCGAATACGCCTGGCACAGCCTGTTTGCCCGCAACATGTTTATCCGGGCCACCCCGGAAGAGTTGGCTAACCACAACCCGGAGTTCACCGTCATCGACTGCCCCCGTTTTCACGCCTTCCCCAACGTAGACGGCACCAACTCCGAGGCCTTCATTCTGGTTGACTTTACCAAAAAACTGGTGCTGATTGGCGGCACCAGCTACGCCGGCGAAATCAAAAAGTCCATTTTTTCAGTGATGAATTACCTGCTGCCCTTCAAAGGCGTGCTGCCGATGCACTGTTCTGCCAACTACGGCCCCAACGGCGATACAGCCATCTTTTTTGGCCTGAGCGGCACCGGCAAAACTACCCTCTCCGCCGATGCCAGCCGCACCCTGATTGGCGACGACGAACACGGCTGGAGCAATAACGGCGTTTTTAATTTTGAAGGGGGCTGTTACGCCAAAATGATTCGCCTTTCTGCCGAAGCCGAACCGGAAATTTACAGCACCACCCGCCGCTTCGGCACCGTGCTGGAAAACGTGACCCTCGATACCATCACCCGCCACCCGGATTTGGACGATGATTCCCTGACAGAAAACACGCGCGGGGCGTATCCCATCAGCCACATCCCCAACGCCGCTGAAGACGGCATGGGCAAACATCCCAAAAATGTCATCTTCCTCACCGCCGATGCCTTCGGCGTGCTGCCGCCCATCTCCAAACTGACCATTGACCAGGCCATGTTCCATTTTATTTCCGGCTACACGGCCAAAGTGGCCGGCACAGAAAAAGGCGTTACAGAGCCGCAGGCCACCTTCAGCGCGTGTTTCGGCGCGCCGTTTTTGCACCTGCCGCCGGGCGAATACACCAAATTGCTGGG
>JAJRUC010000441.1 GCA_024278015.1 Chloroflexota bacterium | reverse complement strand
GCGGGAGGAAGTTAGCCCCCCCTCAGGCGGGAGGAAGTTAGCCCCCCCTCAGGCGGGAGGAAGTTAGCCCCCCCTCAGGCGGGGGGAAGTTAGTCCCCCTCTCAGGCGGGGGGAAGTTAGCCCCCCCTCAGGCGGGGGACGCGAAGCGGGGAGGGGGTAGAACACCGTGATTTACCGCAACTGCGTCAGTCCTGTGTGATTAATCATACGTCTCCTCTGAAAACAGGTTCCGGGTTTCCGGTCAAGTTTCAGCCGCGAATTTCACGAAGTGTAGCTGAAATCAGAGCAGATTTATGTGGCCCAACAGCCAACAGGATTTTATTTTGCATACGTCCCCATAAGTTCTGTTTGGGCCAGAATGTGGCCTTTCAGCGCGTTGATGACTTGCGCTTTGGTGGCGCCCGGCGGCAAGGCCGGGGCGGCATCAAGGGCGTACAGTTTGAAAAAATATCGGTGTGCGCCGGCGGGCGGGCAGGGGCCGCCATAGCCGGCGCGGCCCCAACTATTGTTGCCCGCTACGCTTCCGGCGGGCGGCGCGGCCTGTTCCGGCAGGCGGCCGGTATCCGGCGGCAGATTGAACAACACCCAATGCACCCACGCGCCGGCCGGCGCATCGGGGTCGTCCATAATCAGGGCCAGGCTTTGCGTGCCTGCCGGCGGCGGAGTCCATTGCAGCGGCGGAGAAATATCTTCGGCGCTGCACGTGTAGCGGGCCGGAATCGGGTCTCCTGCGGCAAAAGCGTCGCTGGTCAATTGAAAAGCCGTAGCGGGTTCTCCGGCAATTTCTTCCGAAGCCGGGGCCGTCGAAGGCGCGGCGCAAGCGGCTGCCGTCCAGCTTAACAGCATGAATAGTCCGAACCATTTCAGAAAGGGACGCATTGGCTATCCTTCAGGCGGGTGTTATGATAATGGCTTCAGGCGGCCTGGTGCCTGTCGGCGGGCAGGGTTGTATTACCGGCCTGCCGGACGGCGGAGGCCAAAGGCAGCGTAAAGCCGAAGGTACTCCCTTTGCCGGGGAGATTTTTGCTTTGCACGGTTATGGTTCCCCCCAGCTTTTTGATAATACGGCCGGCAATTGAAAGCCCAAAGCCGTGTTTGTGCCTTTGGCCGTGTTTGTGCGGGACCAACGGAGAAAGTAAATCGGCCTGTTTTTTGGGGGCGATGCCCTTGCCGTTATCATGCACCCAAAAATGCAGGATGCCGTCTGCCTGCGTATCAACGCCCAGTTCAACCACGGGCGGTTCTCCACCGTATTTGATGGCGTTGCTAATGAGGTTTTCCCACACCTCTTCCAGCCAGGGAGCATGACCTAACGTCAGGGGCCAGACATCGGGCTTGATGATGGTGGCCTGATAATTATGTATCATCATCGCCAGCCGGGCTTCTACATTAGCCAGCACGCCGGCCATTTCAACGGTTGTGGGCTGAACATCTTGCCGGCGCACGCTGGCCAGGGTCAGCAGTTCGTTGATGATATGCCCCATGCGCAATGATGATTCCCGCAATTTTGAAACGTAGTCAATCAGTTCTTTATCGTCTTTTTGGGTCAATTCATGCAGCATCACATCACTGTAGCCTACCACCACGCTGAGTGGGTTTTGCAAATCATGCGCTACGGTGTGGGCAAAGGCGTCCAGGTCATCAATGAGTTGTTCTCGCTGAATAATCTCTTGTTTCAGGCGTTGATTGGCATTGTGCAGTTCATTTTCTACTAATTTGCGGTCGGTAATATCGCGCAGGGTTAAAATTTTGCCCCGAAGGGACGAGCCTTCTATCAAGGGCGACAGCGTCCATTCAAAATAGTGCGTCTCATCTGAACCGGAAATTCGGGTTTCGCCCTGGGCGGCCGCCTCATCGAGGGGGATGGCGGCCAGTTCAGCGGAATTTGCGCCGGCCAGCGTGGTCGTAATCGGCTGTCCAATGGCGGTTTCATCGCTGCAATGGAGCAATATCTCTGCCATTGGGTTCAGGTCTATCACGCTCAGATTGGTGTCAAAAACAATCACGGCGCTGCCCATATTATGGAGAATCACATCACGGCTGACAGGAATAATTGCCAGTAATTGGTGGCGAGACACATCGAAAGCAATGACCGCCCCGGCGACGATAAAAAAGAAGGGGGTAATATCGACGATGGGGCCGTTTCCCCAGTGAAAGAGCAGTTTGGTGAGGTACACAATATTACCCAGCCAGGGGGTGAGGGCAATGGCCAGCAAGATTTTCATCTGCTCCCGATAAAAATGCCGCGCGCGCAAGAAGGTGTAAACCAGAAATACCGCCGCTATTAAAAACAGCAGGTAGGAATAGGCCATGTTGACCCAAAACCAGGGGCCGTAATCGCCGTCTAAAATGAGGATGCTGCCGCTTTGCACCAGGGTGATGTTCGCATCGAAGAGGCCGTGCAGGGGGTTGGTCCAAGCCATCAGCAGGCTGATGGTCGGTTCCAGGGCCAGCCATACCAGATTGCGCTTTGTCAGCCGGCGTCGGTAGCCGGTGTAGTAAAAGACGGTAACGAGCCACAGGGTGGGTACCGGCACCACGCCGATATTTTTGATGTTGCGCCAGAACAGCTTGGTCTGAATATCGGCTCCGGCTACTTGCAAGGCGTACCCCGCCGACCAGATTGCCACCGAAATCATCAACAGCGAGAAGATGGTTGACACTTCTGTTCGTCTGTATCGCCAAATGTAAACGACACTCATCAGCGAAATGAGTGTGCCGATAAAGAGGGGTGTAGTATATGGAGATGATTGCCAGTGCATTATTTTCCCTGGTCAAGACCAAAGACAAATGTTCTAATTTATAACCAGTTTTTAATTATAATGGAATTGGGTACTTCTGTCTAATATGAATTGGCACTTGTGCAGTTGCAAGATTTTTGCCGCGAATACCCGTTCCGGGCGCGGGTTAATATGAATTGCTCTGATTTTTCAATCATCATTCGTGTAATTTGTGAAAATTTGCGGCTACAGCCCCCCCTCAAAACGGGAATTGCTGAATGTTCTTTATAACCGGCGACAAGCGTGCTACAATCTCTAAAATAAATTGACAGGGAGACGCAATGACCAATCAGTTAGAGCAAATAACAGTCGGCGGGGGGTGCTTTTGGTGTACGGAAGCGGTGTTTCAAGAGCTGAAAGGCGTTCATCGGGTAGAGGCGGGCTACGCCGGGGGGGCGGTTGACCGGCCCACTTATCAACAAATTTGCACCGGTGCCACCGGCCACGCCGAGGTGACGCAAATTTCCTTCAACCCGGCAGAGGTTTCTCTGGAAATCCTGCTGGATATTTTCTGGCGCACGCACGACCCCACTACCTTGAACCGGCAGGGGGCCGATGTGGGCGCGCAGTACCGGTCCGTGATTTTTTATCACACCGAGGCCCAGCGGCAAACCGCCGTCCGGATGAAAGCCGCGCTTGATGCTTCGGGGGCGTGGCCCCGGCCCCTCGTCACAGAAATTTCTCCGTTGCCCGCATTTTACAAAGCGGAAGATTATCACCAAAACTACTATCGCCAAAATAGCGGCCAACCCTACTGCCAAATGGTCATTGCTCCCAAACTGACCAAACTCAGCCGGCACTTCGGCGACAGGTTGAAAGATGACCTCCGGGCTGCTTAATGGGCGGTGCAGCCTTCCAGATTGGCGCAAAATTCGCGGCAAATCTCCGGCGTGGTGCCGACGTAAATCACGTAAAATTCGTTGCCGTCTTTGGGCAGGGTGTAATTGGCTGAACAGGGTTTGACGGCCGTCGCATCCTGAGACTGCACTTGCCGGCCTTGCGAGCCGCCCACGCATTTGAACAGATTGGCCGGGTTAAGCAGCGCGTCCCGGTCGGCAATGGCTACGGCCCCCACCGACCACGGTTTGGCCTGGTTGCTGTAAATTCGGGCGCGGGCGGCCCCCACCTCCTGATAGCAGCCGATTATTTGGTCTACTTTGGCTACTGCCGCCGCCAGGTCCGGCTTTTCGGCCAACAGGTTAGCGGTGGCGGCTTGCCCCAGATAGGCGGTCAGCGTTTGGCCTTCGACGGTTTTGTAGCCCGGCAGGGTGGGCAGCATATCGGCGGCGGGCGGCCCGGTTTCGGCCGGCGATGCGCCCGGCAGGTCAATAATATCGCAGGCGTTTAAGCCCCAAATCAGCAGGCCAACGGCTATTACCAGTTTCAAAAGAATTTTCATCGGATGCCTCCAGTTTTTGGAATGACCTTAAAATCTCGGCGATATGCACTCAATTCCCCATCCGTTTTTTGGGCTTCGCTCACATCCGGCTCGATAATGCTTCTGGACGATGCCCTGGAATTAAGTGTACCAATCATCATGAAAAACGCAAGTTTTTTGAAGGAGGGGAAATGGCCCATAGCGCCTTGCACAATCCACATTTGCCCGGCGACCCGTTTTTGTGGCAGGGCAACGAAACCGGCGTTTTGCTGCTGCATGGTTTAACCGCCACGCCCGTCGAAGTGCGGGGCCTGGCCGAGCGCTTGCACCGCCGGGGGTTCACCGTGGCCGGGCCGCTGTTGCCCGGTCATGGCACCACGCCCGAAGACCTGAACCGCACCCCGTGGCAAGTGTGGGTGCGGGCCGCCGAAAATTCGTACCGGCAGTTGGCCGGGCAGTGCAAGCGCGTCTTTGTGGGCGGCGAATCAACCGGGGCGGTGATTGCCCTGCATCTGGCGGCGCGTTTTCCGGAAATTGCCGGGGTGCTGGCCTATGCCCCGGCCATCAAGTTGAATTTGCGCGGCCCGGATGTGTTGAAGATGTATCTGTTTGCGCCCTTTGTGCCCCATATTCCCAAACCGAATGTGAACGCCAGCAAAACCTGGCAGGGATATCCGGTAACGCCTCTTAAAGCCGCCGTTGGGCTGTTGCAATTGGGGCAGGCAACCCGGCGGCTACTGAGGCATGTTTCTCAGCCGGTGCTGGTGGTGCTGGGCAAACTGGATGACACCGTTGACCCTGCCGTGGGGCGCATTATTTTGGGCAAAATCAACTCGACATTCAGCCAATTGGTTGTGATGGAACATTCGACACACGTGGTTTTGCTGGATGATGAACTGGACCGGGTGGCGGATTTGACGCTGCAATTTATGGCAGCAGCGTCTGGCCGGTCAATAACGCCTTAGCCTTCAATGGGCGCCAGCCGGGCGGTGAAGTGTCGCAGGAATTTGGTTTGGTAGGTCATGCGATAGCCCCGCAACTGCGCTCGATTGTCCATCACCTGTTTGGCGATTTTAACCACGTAATCCAGATGGGCCTGGGTGTAAACCCGGCGCGGAATCGCCAACCGCACCAATTCCAGGTCTGGGTAAATCCATGCCCCGGTTTCCGGGTGCTGGTGGGCGAACATCATGCTGCCCAACTCTACGCCGCGAATGCCGCCTTGCTGGTACAGCGCCGCGCACACGGCCTGCGCCGGAAACTGCGCTGCCGGAATGTGGCCGGCAATCTGTTTGGCATCCAGATAAACCGCGTGGCCGCCCGGCGGCTGCATAACGGGCACGCCCGCTTCCACCAGACTGTCGGCCAGATAGCGGGTGTGATTGATGCGATAGGCCAGGTAGCTTTCTGCTATGCCTTCGTACAGACCGCGGGCCATCGCTTCCAAATCGCGCCCGGCCAGGCCGCCATAGGTCGGAAATCCTTCGCGTAGCGTTAATTCCTGGGCAACCCGGCGATACAACGCTTCGTCGCGCAGGGCCAGAAAGCCGCCGATGTTGACCAGCGCGTCTTTTTTGGCGCTCATCAGACAGCCGTCGGCCAGGGCAAAAATCTCGCGGGCAATCTCGCGGATGGCTTTATCCTGATAGCCGGCTTCGCGCTGTTTGATGAAATAGGCGTTTTCGGCAAAGCGGCAGGCATCAATGAAGAAGGGGATACCATAGCGGTGATACACCTCGGCGGTTTGGCGGATGTTTTCCGCCGAAACGGGCTGCCCGCCGCCGGAATTGTTGGTGATGGTGGTCATACCCAGCGGAATATTTTCCACCCCTGTTTTTTGGATGAACGCCTCCAGAGCGGCCACGTCCATGTTGCCTTTGAAGGGATGCGCGTTGGTCGGGTCGTGGGCTTCGGCGATGACGTGATTGGTGGGATTGCCGCCCCGGGCCAGAATATTGCCCATCGTGGTATCGAAGTGGGTGTTGTTGGGGATAACCTGACCGGATTTAACCATAAGGCTGAACAAGACATTTTCCGCGCCGCGCCCCTGATGGGTGGGAGCCACCCATTCAAAGCCCATTATATCGCGGACAGCATCCTGAAAATGGAAGAAACTGCGGGCGCCGGCGTAGCTTTCATCGCCCAGCATAATGCCCGCCCACTGGTTGGCGCTCATTGCGCCCGTACCGGAATCGGTCAGCAGGTCGATATAAACATCTTCGGCCCGCAGGTTAAAAAGGTTGTAACCGGCTTCAGCCAAGCGCGCTTCCCGGTCTGCGGCTGAACTTTGCGCGATGGGTTCAATTGATTTAATGCGGAATGGTTCGGGTGAAAACGTTGCCATTGGAGTTCTGTCCCTTTGTAAATTTTGTTTGCCGCTACATTCGGCACAGTTTACCATAGCATTATATAAGCGGAAAATTGCTTTGACAATACCCGTCGATTAGGCTAAAATTGATGTTTATGGAAAAAGGTAGTGGGGGGCGAGGAATTTGCTGTCGGGGGGGATTTTATCGATATTTACCGGATGGTATTTTCCCCATTAATCTGTTTGCTTCCTGCTAATTTATATAAATTGCGACAAAGGAGTTTTGGATGACAAAAGTTTACGGGATTGAAAACATTAGAAACATCGCTTTGCTGGGGCATAGTGGAGCGGGCAAAACATCGCTGGTTGAGGCGATGCTTTTTAATACCGGCGCCATCAATCGTCAGGGCAAGGTAGAAGAGGGCAATACCGTCTCCGATTATGGCGATGAAGAAATCAAGCGCACTATTTCAATTAACGCTTCGGTGATACCGGTAGAATGGAAAGATGCCAAAATCAACACCATCGACGCCCCCGGCTATCTGGATTTTGTGGGCGAGGTCATCGGTAGTTTGATGGCTGTTAATGTGGCGGTGCTGGTTCTGGATGGCGTCTCCGGGGTGGAAGTGGGCACAATTTTGAGCTGGCGGAACATTGCCGGGCGCGGGATGCCGAAAGTGGTCTTTGTCAACAAAATGGACCGCGACAATGCCAGTTATCGCCGGGTGATTGATGAACTGGGCCAAAAATTCGACGGCAAATTTGTGCCGATGGAATATCCCATCCGCCGGGGCGAAACATTTGAGGGCGTGGTTGATTTGATTACCCGCAAAGCGTACACCGGCATCGGCTCCAAAGCCACCGACGCGCCCGCCGACCTGGCCGACGAAATCGAGACCTTTCGGTTGGAAATGGTTGAATCCGCCGCCGAAGGCGATGATGATTTGATGATGAAATATTTTGAAGGTGAAGAACTGACGGAAGAAGATATTGCCTTCGGTTTAAAGCAGGGGATTAAAGAGGGCACGTTGGTGCCGGTTTTCTGCGGGTCGGCCACCCATAATGTGGGCGTGCGGCCCTTTATGGATAGCATCCTCAGTATTCTGCCCTATCCACGGCAAGCTTCAAAAGTATTGCACAAGGGTGAGGAAATTGACCTTGAACCGGACGCCAATGGCCCGGTGGTGCTAAACGTGTTCAAAACCATTGATGACCAGTACGGTACGGTAAGTTATTTTAAGGTGCTTTCCGGTACAGTGCAATCTGATACCCGCCGGTATAACACCATTGCCGAGGCCGAAGAACGATTGGGGCAACTCTTTTTGCCGCGCGGCAAAGAGCAACTTCCCGTCGATAAAATTGTAGCCGGTGATATTGGCGCCGTCGTTAAATTAAACAGTACCCAAACCGGCGATACGCTTTGTTTAAAAGGGAATGACTATAAAATGGTTCCGGCCCGGTACCCGAACCCCTTGTATACGGTGGCCGTTCATCCCAAAACGCAAGCAGATACCGGCAAACTGGGGCCGGTCATTCAGCGCCTGGCCGCCGCCGACCCCACCTTGAACGCCCGCACTGAATCTCGCACCCATGAATATTTGCTGGAGGGCATGGGCGAAACGCATATTAATGTGGTGGTTAAACGCATGGCCGACAAATACGGCCTGAACATTGACACCACTATTCCAAAAGTGCCCTATCAGGAAACCATCACCAAAACCGGCAGCGCCCGGTATCGACACAAAAAACAGACCGGCGGCGCAGGCCAGTTCGGCGAAATCGAGCTTCGGCTGGAGCCGCTGGAACACGGCAGCGGGTTTGAGTTTAAAAGCGAGGTTTTTGGCGGCGCGGTTTCCAGCGTCTATCTGCCCTCTGTTGAAAAGGGCATCAAGCAGGTGATGGGCCAGGGGGTGCTGGCCGGTTCGCCCATTGTCGATATTCGCGCTGTGGCCGTTGACGGCAAAGAACATCCGGTTGATTCAAAAGACATTGCCTTTCAGATTGCCGGCCGCGAGGCGTTTAAACAAGCCTTTCTGGCTTCCGGCCCGGTATTGCTTGAGCCGGTGATGAAAATTGAAGTGACAATTCCGGAATCATATACCGGCGATGTGATGGGCGATTTAACCACCAAACGGGGGCAGGTGCAGGGTATGGAGCAACTGAAGGGGGGCGATACAAAAATTATCGCCATTGTGCCTTTGGCCGAAATTCAGCGTTACGGCACCGAGTTGCGCTCAATTACGCAGGGGCGCGGCATTTACGACCAGGTCCTTTCGCATTATCAAAATGTGCCGTCGCACATTGCCGGTGAGGTCATCGAAGCCTGTAAAAAGGCCCGGGAAGAAAGTCACTAAACCGGTAAAAAAAGGCCGCTCGTTGCAGAGCGGCCTTTTTGATTCTGCATAAAAATTCAACCGGTTCCCAGAAATTTATTGGGAACCTGCAACAGTTTTTGCAGCACCTTCTTTTTGAAGGACGTATCGGGCAAGCGGGCAATGCCCTCTTCGTAGGCGGCGATGGCCCCCAGCCATTCTTTTTGGCGGAGTTTGAGCCGGCTCAAGGCCTGCCAGGAATACATCGCCAATTCAGATTCGCCCAGTTCTTCAAAAATAGCGGCGGCATCCAGATAACTTTGCACGGCGTCTTCGTATTTGCCGGCGGCCTCTTCAACCATGCCCAAATTGCCCAACACCTGACCTTCGCCTTTTTCGTTATCCTGGCCCTGATAATAGGCCAGCGCCTCTTCCAGCGCGGCGAAAGCGCCGGGCAGGTCATCGAGTTGCTTCAGGACCACGCCCAGGTCGTTCAACGCTTCGGCGCGTTTGTCGAGGGCGTTTTCGGCGGCGGCAGCTTTCGCCAGCGCCTCAAATCTGGTTTGCGCCAGTTCGTAATCGCCGGCTCTAAACGCCTGAACGCCTTCTTCCTGCAAGGAATTTAAATCATTCATGGGACTGTACTGTGCCTAATACGTAATGTCTAAAATGCCTTCTGCCAAAGCGCGTAACGTGTCTGCCGAAAGGCTGTGTAATCGCATTGCCAGTTTTATGTATAAAACGTTGGCCGGGTCTTTCAAAAAATCAACCATATCATCCGCAAGATGCTCCAGTTCTTCCCCGGCGGCGAGCGGCGGGACGGCCGCTTCGGTGGCCGGGGGCGAGAGGTCGGCGCTGGTTGGCGCCAGATTGGTTCCGTTCAGAAAATAATCCAGCGGAACGTCCAGCAGGGTGGTCAGGGTTTCCATTTGGCTGAAGGGGATGGCTTTTTGCCCCAACTCGTAGTCGATGATGTGGTCAACAGAACAATCAAGCGCTTTGGCGATTTTCCTTTGCGATACGTCGGATTTGGTGCGGGCTTTGTTCAGCAGTACCCCGATTACCTTGCGCCTGAGCTTGATGGCTTGCGGGGCAGAGTAATCCCGGTCCGGCGCGGGCATTGGGTCATCGGCCCAAAAATAATCAATCGGCAAACTGCACAACCGGGCCAGCGCTTCCAGCGTGGGCAGGTCTGCTTCGGCGCGGCCAAATTCGTAAGCGGTCAGGGCGTCGGCGGTCAGGCCCAGAAACGCGGCGGTTTCTTCAATGCCCAACCCGGCGCGCCGGCGGGCATTTTTCATCAGTACACCCAGTATTTTTTGTTTGAGTTTTGTATTTGCTTTGTCTGTCATACCAAACTCCGACCAATAATTAACCTTTTTGGTGACTATTCAAATTATAGCACAACCTCGCCGGTTATACAATTAACATAAAGTACTATTGTTATGTTAATTACTCTGGAGTCTTTTGAGGGGCGCCAGGCTGACCAGCAGCCGCTTGATGCCTTTGTCGGGGAAGGCGACGGTCACTTCTTCATCGTTATCATGCATTTTTATGGATACCACCGTTCCTTCGCCGAACGTTTTGTGGAAAACCCGGTCGCCGATTTTGAATTGCCCCAAAACCGGCGCCGATTCTCTCGCCCGCCGTTGGCTCGGCGGCTCCCAACGGGTTTGGCGGCGATACCCGCCCCCCCATGTGGACGATTGGCTGCGGCGTTCCGGGCGCGGGCGTGAGGAGCGGCGATTGTTGATTTGCGTGGTTTGCATGTCCACCAGTTCGGGGGGGATGTCCGCCAGAAATTGCGATGGCTCGCTCATTTCCTCGCGCCCGTAAATGGTGCGCCGAAAAGCGTGGGTCAGGTACAGCCGGTCTTTGGC
>JAJRUC010000440.1 GCA_024278015.1 Chloroflexota bacterium | reverse complement strand
GGGAGAATGTAACACTTCCCCCCGTCAACGGGGGGATTGAGGGGGGTAAAAAATGGCAAAGCCGCTCTAATTGGTAACTTTATCTCTGATGCCTGAGTAGTTACTGTTATTTTATGACGCGGTTGAGTATAATACCAAAACTCCGGCCCATTGTCGGGCCGGGGTTTTTACGCATACGCCTTCTTCACTTCCTCGGCAATAATATGCAACCCTTCGCGCACAATCGCTTCATCCTGGCAATACGTCACCCGAATGCATTCATCCTTGTGCCGCCACTCCTCTTGCAAACCGGGGAAGAAATAGTGGCTTGGCACAACCAATGCCTTTCGCGCCTTAAGCCGCTCGTACAATTCCTGGCTGGTGATGGGCATATTTTTGAACCACAGCCACAGAAAAATTGCTCCTTCCGGTTTGTGGATGTAAAAATCGTAGCCGTCCAATTCTGCCTTGAGTTGTTCGGCGGCCATTTCTGCCCGGCGCCGGTAAAAAGGCCGAATGTGGGTATTGCTGAGGGTGGCAATCTCTCCGCTCTCTACCAAACGACGGACCAATGCCGCGCCGATACTGCCGGGGGCCAGGCCGCTGATAGCGTTGATTCTGGAAACGGCGGTAATCACCGCTTCACGGGCCAGAACGATGCCGGTGCGGGCGGCGGGCAGCCCCAGTTTGGAAAGACTCATGCTCAGGATGATGGTTTCGTTCCAGACGGGTTTCACATCGTTAATAAAAATAATGTTGGGGAAGGGCGTGCCGTAGGCATTGTCGATAATCAGGGGGATGTTGTGGCGGCGGGCCAAATCTGCCAGAGCCGTCACTTCCTGTTCGGTTAAAACATTGCCGGTGGGGTTGGTGGGCCGGGAAATACAAATGGCCCCGATGTCATCGGTAATTGTCAGCGTCCTGAAATTGATGTGATATTTGAAGGTGTGGGCATCAATATATTCAATTTCCGGTTTATTGGCAATCAAAAAATCGTTATTCAGGCCCACATCGGCGTAGCCGATGTATTCCGGGGCCAGCGGAAAGAGGATTTTGCGGCGGGGGCCGGCGGCAAAATCTCCGGCAAACATGTTGAACAGGCTGAAGAAGGCGGTTTGGCTGCCGTTGGTCAGGGCGATATTTTTGCTGGAGACATCCCAGCCGCATTCGCGCCGAAAGAATCCGGCCAGCGCCTCCAAAAAGGCCGCATCCCCTTGCGGATTGGAATAATTGCCGACCATGCGCTCAAATTCGCCCGGCGAATCAAGAATTTCCTGCATCATCGCCTTGAATCGGGCTTGCACGGCGGGGATTTGGGCCGGATTGCCGCCGCCCATCATCAACATGCGCTCCCGACCGGAAAGCGCATCGCCCAAATCGTCCATTAATTGCAAAATGCCGGAATAATTAGTGAATTTCTCGCCGAATTTTGACAGGTTCATAAGTTGTTGTCCCCGGAGAATAAGTTTGCGACATTGTAGCACAGCTCCCCCCGCTTGACAACAGACAAAATCGGGCCGCGCGGCGAGCCGGGCCGGAGAGGTGAGAGCCTAAATGGTGACCACCGTGCCCAGCCCCAGCCGTTCCGCTTCTTTCAGTACAGCGGCGGCGGCCACCGCATCTTGCACCGCTACCCCCACCGATTTGAAGAAGGTGATTTCATCGGCGGACTGGCGGCCCGGTTGCTGCCCGTTGACAATCTCCCCCAGTTCCGCCTCAATTTTTGCGCCGGGGATAATCAGGTCTCCCGCTTCTGCTGAACACGCTGCCCGCGAATCGACAATGATTCTGGCCCGGCGCACCGTCTCTGCGTCCACTTCCTGCATAGTGGGCGTAAAAGACCCCACGCCGGTCACGTGCGTGCCGGGCCGTAAATCGCGGCCATCGAACACGGGCGTGCTGGAGGTGGTGGCGGCAATGACAATATCGGCCCGGGCCACGGCCTGTCGGGGGGTATTAACCACGGTGACGGCCGGAGCGTGCGGCCAGGCGGCAATCTCGGCGGCCAGTTTTTCCGCCGAAGCGCGAGTGCGGCTGATGAGATTCACCCGCCGGATGGGGCGCACGGCCAGCACAGCCTGCAATTGCGCCCGCGCCTGCACCCCGGCCCCAAACAAACCGACCACCGACGCATCCCGGCGGGCCAGCAAATCGGCGGCCAGGCCGCCCCCCGCCCCGGTGCGAATGGCGGTTAAACGGCTGCCGTCCATCAGGGCCAGCGGAAAACCCGTTTCCGGGTTTAACACCAGCGCGGTGGCCGCAATGATGGGCAATCCCAATTCAGGATTATCGCCATAAATTGATACAATTTTAATACCCAGTTCCCGGCTTTGCCGCATGTAGGCCGGCATCAGCAGGGTAACGCCTTTTTCTGTGCCGACCCGCGCCCGCAGGGGGACGTCGGCGCGCCCGGCGGAAAGCTGCCCGAAGGCGCGGCGCATGGCGGTTATGGCGGCGGGCATGGGCAATGCGGCGGTCACATCGGCGGCAGAAAGGATGCGGATTTCCATTGAAACCTCCTGAAAGTACGGCGAATCCGGATTACAGGCCAAGCATGTAGCGCAAAATTAACTTGTGCAAGACCTGCTCTACCGGCGCTTTGTCATCGGTGAAGGGGGGCGGGCAGGCCGCAGGCAAGGGGGGCAGGCTGCCCACGCCGGCCGTAAAGGGCGCCTCGGCCCGGCAGGTAATTTCCCAAATGCGGCTGGTTTGGGCGCGGCCGGCCACATTTTGCAGCAGGTCGTTATCGAAAACGGCGATATTTTCGGCCAGATTTTCCAGGCGGGTGGGTTGTTTGGTAGCCACAATCAGGCTGTTGCCCAAATCAGAGCCGCCGGCGGGGGCGTCGATGACGTAAACGTTGGGGAAAACCGATTTCATGGTGCTGCCCAGGACTGCCACCAGCGAATAATCGGTATCGCTGCGCCCGGCATTGATAGCCATCACGCCGTCATCGTTCAGATGGGCGTAAATTTCGGCAAAAAATTCGCGCGTGGTCAGTTGAAAGGGAATGTACGGCGGGCGATAGGCATCAACGGCGATGACATCGTAGCGCCCGGCGGCGGTTGCCAGAAAGTAGCGCCCGTCCTGATTGATGGTGCGTAAGTTCGGCTCGTCCATGGCAAAAAACTGCCGCCCCGCCGCGCTGATGGCCGGGTCCAGTTCCACCCCGTCAATGGGGATTGGCCCGAAAACCGCCGTGTACTCTTTGGGGATGGTTCCTGCCGCCGCGCCGATGAGCAGCAGGCTGCCAACCCGGTCGGCGGGATAGGGCGGATTGTTGAAGAAGGGGGCCAGCAGAAAATAGTCCCAAATGCCGTAGGCCAGAATATAATCAGGGTTGTAAACGGAGTGGATGCCCTGACCTTCGTTGAGGCGCAACAGATAATCGCCGTTAATTTTTTGCACCTGAATGTAATTGTAGGGCGATTCGGTCTCGAAGACGGCGGTTTCATCGGCCTTGATTGGCCCGCCGGAAAACGCGGTCAGGCCGGCCAACACGGCCAGCAACCCCAAATAGGCCACGCCTTTTGAACGGGCGTGCTGAAACAGGCCGCCGATGGCCACGGTCATCGCCAGCGCGGCAAAGAGCAAAAACGTGCGTCGGGTGCCGACGGTTGGGATTAAAACCAGCACCGGCAAAAATGTGCCCAGAATACTGCCCAGGGTGCTGAGGGCGTAAATGGAACCGGCCACCCGCCCCGCGTCTTTCACCTCTTTCATCGCCAGCCGAATGGCAAAGGGCGAGGCCGTGCCCAGCAGCGTCATGGGCAGGCTGAAGAGGATGAGTACCCCCAGCAGCGAGCCGACCATCACCCCGGCGTTGAGGGTAGCAAAGCCTTGCACGCTCAGGCGCAAAATCGGGCGGGAAACCAGGGGGATGATACCCACCAAAAATCCGGCCCAGGCAATAATCTGGAAGAAGGTTGTTTCGCGGGGGTCGTAATCGGCCCATTTGCCGCCCAGCCAATAGCCCAAACTCAGGTAAATCAGCACCAGACCAATGAGATTGGCCCAGATGATGAGCGAATTGCCGAAGAACGGGTCCAGCAGGCGGCTGGCCGAGAGTTCGATAGCCAGGGTGGTCATGCCGGAGATGAAAACGGTGAACAGCAAATACGATTTGCGGGTGTGGTTTGGTTTCATGGTTTCGGCCATTAAAAGACCATCCAGGCCCAGGCCACCAGCAGGGCCACCCCCAGGCCGATGGCGTATCCGGCCAGCACGTCGGCCAGGTAATGCACGCCCACCATCACCCGGGCCAGGGCCACCACGGTGGCCGCAATCAGCAGGATGAAGCCCGCCGGCGGATGGAAGGGCCATACGGCCCCGGCCAGGGCGCTCATACGGGCGGAATGGCCGGACGGGAAGCTGTATTTATCGTAGGCGATGGTCACAAAGCCGGCGGGGTCGTGGGGGCGTTCCCGGCGGAACGTGTATTTGACGGCAAACACCACAAGGGCCGTGACCAGTAAACCGGCCAGAACCAGCCACACCATAGCCCGCACAGCCGGCCAATTAAACAGCCGGGCGGCCACGTACACCAAAGCCAGCCCGGTAAAAACAAGGGGGCCGTCGCCCATGTGGGCTGCTTTGGCGGCCAGCGCCCGGCGCGGATGCTCAAGCGGCAGGGTCAGCTTCCGGCTTAACGTGGCATCGCGTTGCAGCAGCCACGTCATACCAGATTTGCCTCTAAATCTTCTTTCACCAGCAGGTACTGATTCAGTTTATCGACATCCATAGCCACTTCGGCCTGGGGGTAATCCAGCACGCATCCCTTTAAATTGAGGACTTTGCTGCCGCGCCGGGCCGCTTCCTGCAGGTCCATCAATCGAAACAGGAAGCGGAAGATAAAGCTGAAACCCAACATGCGGGCCTGGGCCATAAAGTTTTTGCGCTGCCCGGTCAGGCCCCGGACAAGCTCAATATTGGCGTGGAGGGGAGCCATATCCAGCATCAAAATATCGCCGCCGGCGTAGCGCCCGCCCTTGAGCGGGGTGAAGGTGCGGTTGGAGTGGGGAAAACGGGCTTCCATTGTTTTCTCTTCAACCACGGCGTAATGCAAGTCGCCGTCGCGGGCCAGGCAGGCTTCTACAAACCCGTCAACAATTTGCGGCGTGATAAGGGGAATATCCGATGAACAGAGGATGACTTTCTGCGAATCGGGGTCGATTTTTTCAACCTGACGCATACCGGCCAGGACGTTATCGACAATATTGCCCTGATTTTCGACATAGGCGACGGGCATATCGTCCGCGTCAAAATCGCCCGTCTTTAAACCGACCACCACCAGACCATCAATGTATTTTGAGCCAATCAGGGCTTCGGCCACCCACCGAATCATCGTTTGGCCGCCCATTGGTAACAGCGCTTTTTTGGCGATGCCGGTTTCGATAAAGAGTGGATCATCGGCTTTAAACGTACCGCCTGCGGTAATAATTGCTTGCATAATGCGCCTCCCGGGTCTGTTTTTGCACGCCCTAGTTTACCACTACATGCACCGTGATGCAATCATTGCGTTGTTTCCGGGCGCGGTTTCGGGTTCTGCCGGACGATTATCTTTTGCCGGCGGGGTTGTTTCTTCATAAG
Source organism: Chloroflexota bacterium (assembly GCA_024278015.1). Classification (GTDB taxonomy): domain Bacteria; phylum Chloroflexota; class Anaerolineae; order 4572-78; family 4572-78; genus JAJRUC01. The sequence goes on along the minus strand of JAJRUC010000440.1, from coordinate 1,752 downwards.
AGGCTATGTTATACTACATAAGTCGATTGCGTCGATATAAAATTGCCGCCGACAATGACCGCAGGAGTTTAATATGATAGAAACTATCGAACAAGCCTTCAAACCACACGATAAGTATCAGATTGAAATCAAACTCGATTATGAATTACAGCCGGAAAAAGAGACGCATTATCAAATCATAACCTACTTTTTTGTGCCGCAAAGCCTGGGTATTAATGAAAAAACCTACCGGAAAGACGCTTTTTACCGGGACATTCAAAATTATATTCGGCTGAAAACGCCGACGTTGATTTTGCGAAATTTTACGGCCTATTCAACCTCGCCCCTGATGCACATTCGTCAAACCGTTTCGATAGAGGGGTGGGCCGACAGGCCGGACTGCAAAGAACGATTAATTGACAATTTCAAGATTTTTGGCGCCATGCTGAAGAGCGCCATCAGAGAACATTTTAATTTAATCGACAAGCGGATTGTGGACGCGGCTCCCAACAGTAAAATTCATCTGATGATTCAAAATTTGGTAAACGAATTTTTGGTGGAAAGCGGCAAGATTGCCACTCAATATCGCGCTTTTTACGCGGTTTTTAACTTGCCCGATGTTGCAACCGAAATTTTTGCGGCCTATCAATTGACAGACGAGTCTATGAGCCTGCTGATAGAAGAGAGCGCGGTAGAAATGTTTGAAATTGCGGGGCGTTACTTAAGAAAAGAGAGCCGGGAGCGCTTTAAGCGAGCCTTGAACGACCTGGTAAGGAGCGAAACGAAACACCGGCGCGCGCTGGGATATTCTTCAATTTTGCAGCCCGATGACGATAATGAGGAATATATCTTCCGGGTTTCGGTCCTGAAACGATATGCGTCGAGTATTTTGTTTTTGTCAACCGATATTCACCGGGAGGGGACTATCCTTGAGCAGACCCTTTTTGCCGTGGCCGCCGGCTTTTCGATGATATTTGCCACCGGGCTGGCCTTTTATTTCCAGCAGAGATTCGGTAATTTTACATTTCCGTTTTTTGTGGCCCTGGTAGTGGGCTATATGTTTAAGGATAGAATAAAAGAAATAATCCGCAGCATTTTTGCCGGATACCTGCAAAATATGTTGTACGACCGGCGTATTATTATCAGAACACAGGACGGCAAGGAAAAGCTGGGCATTCTTAGGGAAAAAGTATTCTTCATCCGGGAAGAAAATTTGCCCAAATCGGTGCGGAAGGCCAGAAACAGAGATAGTATCACCGAACTGGATAATGACGGCCAGGGCGAAAATATCATTTGCTACGCCAAAGATATAAAATTGTATACCGATAAATGTAAACGCAGTTTAAGAGACGGGCCGGAAATTACAGCCATCAATGATATTATACGCTACGATATTCGAGCCTACTTGAAGAAAATGGCCGAACCAACTCAAACCAGACGCTCTCTGGATGACGGCGAGTTGCAAACAGTGATGTGCCACAAGGTTTATCACCTGAACCTGGTATCCAAATACAAATCCTTAACCTTCCAGAAAGAGAAAATTTACAAACGCAGCCGGCTGGTGCTGAATCAAAAAGGCATCAAACGGATTGAGCATATTGTTGAGTGACAGAGAATGACAGTTTGCATAATTCAGGACTTACGCAGTTGCGGTAAATCACGGTGTTTTACCCCCTCCCCGCTTCGCGTCCCCCGCTGTCGGGGGAGGAGCTAATTCCCCCCGCTTGAGGGCGCGAAGCGGTTTCTTCATCAGGGACTGAGGGGGGTAAAATG